>NZ_JACSOF010000123.1:0-19525 GCF_014349205.1 Photobacterium sp. BZF1 | reverse complement strand
GTTCCGGGGTCAGGGTTTGCGACAGGCGCAATGGATCCGGCTGCTTGTTATCAGGTACGGTGGCCGTTTTAGTGGCCGGCCTTGCGATTACCTGCTGCTGGCGACTGGCACTGGCTGCTGCCGAGCGAAGATCATTTACCTGAGAAACCATGTGTTTTCCATCAATCGAAAAATACCCTGCCGAGCTGCCCGGCAGGGTAAGAGTTACATAATACTAAATAGCGACAGACTAGCCGTTTTGACATAGGTTGATTGGGTTGCCTGCAAGGCCAACAAGTAATTGTTGTATTGCACCATGGCATCGGCGTAATCAAGGTCTTCAAGTTGGCCTATCAGGTCATTGTTGAAGAGCTCAACCTCGCTGTGGCCGTCCTGCATGGTGGTCAAGGCATTCTGGCGGCTACCCAGGCTTGTCACCGTACCCGAGACTGCCTGCATGGTATCATCCAACACATCAAGGCTGCGCTCGATAATATCACTGCCTGACATATCGAAGTCCGGGTCACGCAGCGCGCCAATCAGTTCATCAAGTTGGTTGAAAATATCAGTTCCGCCTGAGAAGAACATATCCTGGGCATTGACGTTGAGCTGGATAGTCACACCATCACCGACGACGACTTCACGGATACCGGTATCCCCTTGGTAAATCCAGTTACCTTCTTCATCTTTGACCAGCGGCTGGGTATTAACTTCGTTACCCGCAAAGATGTATTTGCCATTTTCATCCTTGGAATTGACCAAGCTCACCAAGCTATCTTGCAAATGCTCAAGCTCGTTGGCCATCGCCGCCAATTCATCTGGGCCATTGGCACCGTTACCGGCCCACAGCATCAGATCGCGCATTTGATGCAGCACATCAACCGCACTGCTAAGGTAAGTTTCCTGCTTTTTCAGCGCCATGTCCGCTTGATCGATATTGCCCTGATATTGGCTGATCGCCGCCTGCTCACGCTTTAGGTTCATCACCCGGCTAGATGCCATCGGGTCGTCAGAAGGCACCAACAAGCGCTTGCCGGTCGCCATCTGCTGCATGATTTTATTGATGCCCAAGGAATTCTGGCTCAGGCTGCCAGACATCATCTGGCTGTATTGATTAGTACTTACACGCATCAAAGGTTCCTTAGAATAACTGCATAACAGAGGCAAACATCTGGTTTGAAGCGTTGATCACCTGCATATTGGCTTGATAAGCCTGCTGGTACATCATCAGGCTCACCGCTTCCTCATCCAGGTTGACGCCACTGGTGGCAGACTTTTCAATCGTCGCCTGCAGGTAGATGTTGCTGGCCGCGTCGTGATCGGACTGGGCCTGGCGGCTTTTAACGGCAATATCACTCAATAAGGAATTAAACGCACTACCCAATGTCTGGCTACCTAGATCACCAATTTCGAACTCTTGATCTTTAATCTCAATCAGTTTCAGCAAGTTATCGGTATTACCCGGCGTGCCGTCACCAGATAAGGCCAAGTCCTCTGGTTTGAAGTCCGGGTTGATCGACAAGGTGGCTGCTGGGTTTTCCGGATCGAATACGAACAGCGGTTTACCGGGTTCGCCATTGAGGTCAAAGCCCTGAGCCAACTGGTCGTTGAAAGCCTGGGCAAACTCAAAAGCGATATCGTTAATGGCTTCTTGGGTTGGCACCAGCACATCACGCTCGTACTCAATCAAGGCGCCCAGTTTGCCGCCCATATCGTCATCAATTGGGAAGCTCTGGCCGTTCAACTCCAGTGACAACACATCGCTTCGCGGATTATTCGGATCAGATTCAAGGTTAAACTGAGCCACCTGATTGCCCATCACCAACGGCTGGCCATTTGGCAGGGCAATGTTCAACGTACCATCACCGGCATCGGTAATACGCACGTCAACAATTTCGGACAGTTCAGCAATCAGGACATCACGCTCATCCTGCAACGCTGACGTATTTGCCCCAGACGCCTCACCCTTGCGGATTTCTTCATTGAGCTTGCCGATATTCGACAACAAGCTATTAGCCTGAGAAACTGCACTGCTGCGCTGCTGGGACAAATCATCGTACTGACCATCTAGCGAACTACTTAGCTGGTTGAAACGGTTACCCAGCGCTTCCGCCTCACTGATGATCAGCGAGCGGTGGGCTGAGCCATAAGGCGAGACGCTGGCACCATTAAGGGCAGAGAAAAAGCTGTCAAACCCCTGGCTCAGATCCATCGAATCACCGGACAGCAGCGTCTCTAGCCGCTTGAGTTGCTGGGCAGACGTCGAGGCGGCTCCCAGCATTGAGCCGGCACGGAAGATCTGGTTGGTCTGGTACTGATCCGTCACGCGGCGGATAGCATTGACCGATACCCCGTTACCCGCATCTTTCATGCTCATGCTGGTTGAGCCGACGGCAGATAGCTGTACCTGCTGGCGGCTGTAGCCCGGGGTATTGATATTGGCTACGTTCTGGGCCGTGACATTCATGCCCACTTGGCTTGCCTGTAGTCCAGACAAGCCGATATTCATTAAACTCATGCGTTAGTGCCCTCACGGTTGAAATGCAGCAAAGACTGGCTAAATGCGCTGCCCGCGAGCGGACCTTGCTCTGCCTTACCTGAAGTTAAAGCGACCTCGTTGCTGGCATCCTTAAACCCTTCTTCACCACCGAGTTGACGGACAATGACTTCCGCCAACCCAAGCTGGCTTTTCGACATTTCAATGGCGATTTGGCCATCGAAAAACTCTTGGTAGGTTTTGTGTTCACGGCTGCCAAACAGGGCGTTGTCATCATCGGCATTGAGGGCTTCGCTCGCTTTGCGCATTTGCTTGAGCACCATCTGCAAAAACAGGGACTCAAACTGCTCGGCTACTGTCTGGATTGCCTGCTGCTGATCACCACTCGCCTTGAGTTCAGCTAACTGGCGGCTATCAAATGTGGTCACCGTTCCGGTATGGGGGTTGGTTGCTATCCGGCTGGTTGCCATTGGCTGCAGCGCCATGGCATCAACCGGTAAAACTGTTACTGTCATTGCTTGTCCTTAAATCACGACCAGCTCGGCATCCAGTGCACCGGATGAATGGAGTGCCTGCAAAATGGCAATCAGGTCGTCGGGAGAGGCGCCTAGGCTGTTTACTGCTGAAACAATCGTTTCCAGCTCAACCCCTTCCGGCCAGATAAACATCGGGTTTGTCTCATGGTTGATATTCAAATCAGACTCTGGCGTCACAACCGTATTACCGCCACCAAAGGCGTTCGGCTGGCTAACATTGAACGACTCGGCAATTGTCACTGTCAGGTTTCCGTGGCTAACAGCTGCACGGCCAATACGTACACCGTTACCGACAACAACGGTACCGGTACGGCTGTTGAAGACGACCCTTGCGCGCTGGCGGCCAATATCGACGGTCATATCTTCCAGCATCGACATGAAAATTACCCGCTGCTCAAAATCCTTCGGTGCAGATACTTCGACTCTGGCATTGCTAACCGCCACCGCAGTATCCGGGCCGAAAGTGTCATCAATCTGGCGTGAGATATTACGCGCGGTAGTGAAGTTCGGGCGCAGCAGGTTCAACGTTACTTTCGGTTGGGTGGAAAAGTCCGAAGGGATTTCTTCCTCAACTATTGCCCCGCCCGGAATGCGCCCTGTAGTTGGTACATTGACGGTAATACTGGAGCCTGAGCGGCCTTCGGCTTTCACACCAGCCACAACTAGGCTCCCTTGGGCAACGGCGTAAATCTGGCCATCAATAGCACGAAGCGGCGTCATGACCAGACTGCCCCCGCGCAGGCTCTTAGCATCACCAATCGATGACACCGTGACATCGATAGTCTGCCCCGGCCCCGCTAAAGGCGGAATTGATGCATGTACGCTTACCGCAGCGACGTTACGCAATTTCGGGTCGATATTATCCGGCAGCTGCAAGCCAAACTGGCGCAGCATGTTGGTAACCGACTGGCTGGTGAATTTCACCTGGTTGCGATCACCCGTGCCATCGAGACCAACCACGAGGCCATAGCCTATCAACTGGTTGTCCCTCAGCCCTTGGATATCCACGAGGTCAATCAAGTGACGCTCATTGGTTTCGGCACTGGCTGTATCGACAAACATGAAAGGCACCACTAATACCGACAGTAAAATGAAAAGTTGCTTAAACATAATGCCTCGTTAGAGTGGGAACAGCGGATTGACAAACAGCTTGGTCAACCAGCCAGCTTCGTTGGCATCGGCCAGTACACCGCTTTGCGAATAGGCTATGCGGGCATCACCGACTCGCTGGGAGGAGATCTGATTACCGTTGTCGATATCGTCGACCCGCACCAGACCATCAAGACGGATAAACTCATCACCTTGGTTGAGGCGAATCCATTTTTCCCCCTTGATCCGCAGCACGCCATTTGGCAGCACTTCGTGCACCATGACCGTAATCGAGCCACTCAAGGAGTTGCGCTGCGAGCTGGCCGAGCTACCGCGAAAATCACGCTCACCCGAGATATCAGCCCCGGCACTGCCACTGTTTGAGTTGCTCGAGAAGCTGCCCATCAGGCCACCACTGGCATTCTTGCCAAAGTTGGTATTGGCCTGCTTGCTCGAGCGGGTATCTTCATCCAGCGAGACGGTCAGCATGTCGCCGACCCGGTAGGCGCGGCGGTCCTGGAACAAGGTCCACATATAACCGTCACGGTAAACCGAGCCACTACGGGCATCCGGCAGGGAGTAGTCGAGCATCGGCGGCGCGTAGTCCAAATCATCCGGTGCAGGGCGCTCATCAATCAAGGAGGGGGTCGACGAGCAACCGGCCAGGAGCATAGCAGCCAGCCATGCCCCCAGACGTCTAACGGTGTTCACTTTTGTCAATCCGGCCATAAGTTACAGTACCTGAGAAACGTACTGCAGCATTTCGTCAGCAGAAGACAGTGCCTTGGCATTCATCTCGTAGCCGCGCTGGGTGGTGATCATATCGACCATTTCTTCCACCACCTGGACGTTAGACCCTTCCAGCACACCTTGCTTGAGTTGGCCAAAGGCACCTTCACCGGCAATACCATCAATGATCTCGCCACTTGAGGCGGTTGCGCGGAACAGGTTTCCGCCCATCGCTTCAAGGCCGGCCGGATTGATAAAGTTAGCCAAGGTGATCTGGCCAATTTCCTGCGGCATATCGTCGTTGGCAATCTTGACCGACACGATACCATCACTGCCGATAGTGATCGTTTCGGCATCTTCCGGTACCTGGATTTGCTGCGCCAGCGGCAAGCCCTGGGTGTTGACCAGCAGGCCGTCTGAGTTCAGGTGGAACTGGCCATTACGGGTAAAAGCCTGTTCACCGTCCGGGGTTTCCAGCTCAAAGAAGCCTTTACCATCAATGGCGACATCCAAACTCTGGTTAGTGGTTTGGTACATGCCCTCAGTGAAGACCTTCTGGGTACCAACGACACGAACCCCCGACCCAAGCTGGATACCGGTAGGCAGTTCATTGATTTCATCGGCCATCGCCCCCGGCTGGCGCTGGATTTGATAGAACAGATCTTCAAACGCGACACGGTCGCGTTTGTAGCCAACCGTGTTGACGTTGGCTAAGTTATTGGAAATGGTCGCCATCTTGGTGTCCTGGGCGGCCAAACCGGTTTTACTGATCCATAGTGCTGCGTTCATCTCTTATCCTTACGCTCTGATCAGGCGGTTGCCTGCTTCTGCAATTTTTTCTGCGGTCTGCATCATTTTCAGCTGCATCTCAAAGTTGCGGCTCAGCTGCATTGAAGCCACCATTTCCTCAACGGCCACCACGTTACTCTGCTCCAAAAAGCCCGACACCATCATCACGGTCTCGTCGTCATTGAGCGGCTCACGGTCATTGGTTACAAAAAGGCCGTTTTCCAGCTTGCCCAGCTCTTGCACCTCGGGATTAACCAACTTGAGGCGGGCAACTTCCACCGCCAGCACTTCCCCTTCAGGTACAATATTGATCAGGCCGTTATCGCCAAACTCGATGCTGCTATAAAGCGGGACATTCACCACATCACCGCCGTCTGCCAATACCGGCAACCCGCCAATGTGCAGGTCACCCTCATCGGTGCGCTCAATGGCGCCCGAGCGGGTGTAAGCCTCATCGCCATCGGGTAACTGGACGGTAAAAAAGCCATCACCACGAATAGCCAGGTCAAGCTCACGCCCTGTTGTTTGTAGCTCTGCGGCATCAAAACGGGTGCCTGCCGACTGGGCCTGGACCATGGTGCGGCTGTCAAAACCATTGCCCTGCACGGCATACGCCTGGGCGCGTTCCATGTCTGCACGGAAGCCATGGGTATTGATATTGGCTAGGTTATTGGCGCGTACCTGCTGGGCATTGAATACCCGCCCCGCCCCGCTTGCTGCGGTATAAATCAAACGATCCACACTAGTGCCCTTACATGTTGAACAGCACTTGGGTTAGCTGCTGCTGGGTGGACAAAGACTGGGCATTGGCCTGGTAGTTACGCTGGGCTGTCATCAAGCCGACCAATTCGCCGGTCAGGTCAACGTTTGATTCTTCGATGTAACCAGAATAAAGACCCCCCAGCGTACCTGTACCCGGTACACCAATCAGTGGCTGGCCCGATGCCTGAGTCGCTGTCCAACCGGTGTTACCGGTCTGCATCAAGCCGCCCGTATTCGGGAAATCAGCCAGTACCACCTGCCCCTGAAGCATTTGCTCACCATTGCTGTAGTTGGCGAAAACCATGCCTTCATCGTCGATAGAAATACCTGTCAGCTCACCGGCAGTGTGACCGTTGCTGCGGTTGGTTGATACGGCAAATTCACTACCAAACTGGGTCGTACCCGACATAGAAAGGGCAATATTCATCTCTGCAGCGCCTTCTGGGGCAAACGTCAGGTTGATGTTGCCTGTTGGTTCTACCAACTTACCGCTTTCGTCAAATTCCAATACCTGGCCGGATTCATCTTCCATGACTTCACCGTTCATGGCGTAATGCACTTCCCACTCGTTTTCACCGGTTTTTACGAAGTACTGAGTCAGGGTGTGTTCGTTACCCAAAGAGTCATATACCGTTGTGGTGTAGGAAGAGTTGAAGCTGTTGCTGTCCTCTGGATCAAACGGGATACGATCACCGTTTTCATCAACAATCTCTGAAGCACCTGCATCTAGGTTCGCTTGGAAATCAACACGGTCTGTGGCTTTTGCAGCGACTGAACCCGTTGAAACCTGCAGATCGCCAACAGAACCTGTCTGTAAGTTACCGTTGCCATCTGTGGTGTAGCCTTGCAAGCGCAAGCCTGCACTGTTGACCAGATAATTATCTTTGTCTTGCTGGAACATACCGGCACGGGTGTAAGTGTAACTGCCGTCTTCACCCTGCAGGACAAACATGCCATTACCACCGATGGCTAGGTCGGTAGTGCGGCCTGTCATCGTGAAGCCACCTTCATTGAATGACTGGGATAGGCTGGCCAATTCAACACCACCGCCCATGCCACCGTTCATCAGTGCCGCAAATTCGGCACGGGATGATTTGAAACCAACGGTTGATACGTTAGCGATGTTGTTACTGATAGTGTTCAATTCCTGAGAGGTGGTATTCAAACCACTCATTGCAATGTTAAAGCTCATTCTATTCTTCTCTTGCTAACCTAGTTTTTGCGGGCCGCTAGCGGCGGCCAGCCAACGTAAATAAAGGAGTGGGTTCGGTGCCGTTATTGCCACCACTGTTTGATTCGCCATACTGGTTGACGTTGAAGAAAGGTACATAACCGACGCCACCAATCAGGAACTCCGGTGAGCCGCCGCCCGGCGGAATACGCATTTTCTCGATAGTACCTGCCACCATGACATCCGGCTTGTAGTCGGCATCGCTGGTGACCACCGCCAGATCGTACTGGCCGTCTTTCAGCCCCAGAGCCTCAGGGTCAATCACAAAGGCCACTTCGCCCTCGCCATTGGCACCTAACTCAATGGTTTCAACCAGTTCGCCAGCGTCATTACGGATTTCCACTTTGAGATCATCAACCTGGCTATCTAGCTCAATGACGGCATCCAGCGGGTTGCCTTCCAACTCCAAAGTGTCGGTGGTCACGCGGACGTCTTGGCCTACCATGCCGGCGGTAGTTAGCACCTGGATGTTATCCAGCAGTACCATCTGGTTAACCACGGTATTGTTCATATTCTGCATGGTCTCGACCTGGGTCATCTGCGCCAACTGAGTCATAAACTGGGTAGTATCCAGCGGATCTAACGGAGTCTGGTTCTGGATCTGGGCAATCATCAACGTCAGGAAGGTGTTGTCCTGCTGGCCGTTGCTGGCAATCGGGTCTTGCCCGCTGTTTGTAGTCGCACCGCCGCTATTGGTGACATATGGAGTACTCATCACGCCCCCTTACTGGCCTAGCTTCAACAAACCCTGCTGCATGCTGCGCGCACGCCCCAGGACATCAACACTGGTTTCAAAGCTGCGTGAAGCCGACATCATATCTGCCATTTCCGACACCACATCCACGTTGGGATAGAACACATAGCCGTCGGCATCAGCGATCGGGTTACCCGGCTCGTACCGGCGGTCAAGCTCCCCTTCGACAGGCACGACATCCATGATTTGAACGCGGGCCCCGGCTCGCTGGTTAGCCTGGAACTGGCTGTTTTCGTACACAGTGGCAAACACCGGCTTATGGCTGCGGTACGTTCCTGCTTCCGTGGTTGAGCCGGCATCAGCATTGGCCAAGTTACTGGCAATGGTATTAAGGCGCATGGTTTGGGCAGTCATAGCCGAACCTGCGATTTGGTAAATTTCACTAAATGACATAACGGTTACTGTCCTTGAATAGCTGTCGCTAGCCCTTGGAATTTCATGTTCAAAAAAGTCAGGCTGGTTTCGAAATCCATCGCGTTCTGGGCGTAATGGGCCTGCTCTACCCCCAATTCAACGGTATTGCCGTCCATTGTATTGTTGTAAGGATTACGGAACTGCAGTGCTGGGGACGTTTGCGACTGAACCTGGCCGTATTGGCGCTGCTGCGCTTCAACGGAGGCAATAGCAGCCTGAAAATCAAAATCGCGTGCTTTGAACCCCGGAGTGTCGACATTAGCCAGGTTACCCGCCAGCACCTTGGCACGCTCGGTACGAAGGTTTAAAGTGTGCGGGTGAATGCCGAGGGCCTTGTCAAAGTTGATTCCCATTTGGTGTCCTTGATTGCAAGAATTTTAATATCTGGACTGTCACTAACAATTACCATGCCAACTTTTAAGGCGCTGATTTAAAACAAAATAAAATACAAACCCTGCGCTAGCGGAAGCGCTACTTCCGCCATAGGAAGATAGGCGGAAACAGCAAAGCGGAAGCCATTCCGCACCAAGGACAAACATGATGGAACACACCAAATGGTAAACTTGACCCGAGACGCACGAGCTGTGGTTTTTATCGCTCTACTGCTGATATTGGCTGTAGCCCACCCCGTTGCTGCGGCCCGAGCCACTGAGGACGAACCCAGACATACCAGCGCCGAGAGCCAAATACATATCCAGGTCACCAGCACCATTGAGCAAGAGATAAAGCGCGCAGCGGTGCAGCACCATTGGCCACCAGCGCAACCCGATATTTCGCTGAGGCTACCGGGCGGAAGCCGGCGGCTTGGGGAATGCCGCTCTCCGTTAGATATCGAGCGCATCGACCGGCGCCGCTACCCTGCCGGCCGCCTGCGTTTTTCGGCCCGTTGCAACCAGCCCGAATCATGGCAGATCACCGTACAGGCCGATGTCAGCATCACAGCACCGGTTGCTTTTGCTGCCAAGACCCTCAGCAAGGACGCCGTTATCACCGACGGTGACATTGTTCTGGAGCCAACGGATATTGCCACCATCAACCGTGAGTTCTTCGCTTCAAAGCAGGACTATCTTGGCTTGCGTGCCCTGAGGCAAATCCGTCGCGGCCAGCAGCTTTCTCCCTCGCACCTAAGCCCGGCCTATGTCGTTTCTGCCGGAGACAGTGTGATCATCCAAGCCAGCAGCGGGCAGTTCAGTGCCAACATGCAGGGGACAGCCCTCGAAGGCGGGTACGAAGAGCAACAGATACGGGTGAGGAACAACAGTTCCGGCAAGGTGATCCAGGCAACGGTAGCCAGGCCAGGGCTGGTCACCACGCTTTTCTAATTTGATTTAATCTCTCAGCCGGCTTGGTCGTTTAACCAAAGTATCGGAGAAGAAGTCAGGAGAACTGCCATGATCGAGTCAACTAAAGCAGGTTTGCAGCTAGCCACTGCGGCTCAGAGCCAACCTCAGAAAACACCAGAAGCAAGTAGCAAAGACATATCAACCTCACCTAAGCCGGTCGCTTCTGTGACCAAGCCAAGTGCCGATGTCAGCCCGCAGGCCCAGAGTCTGGATAACCTCCAGCAGGAGCTGAAGCGTATTCCCGATGTGGACATGACAAAGGTCAATGAAATCCGCACCTTGCTTGCCAGTGGCAATTACGAGGTCGACCTCGATGGCCTGGCTGCCAGCATCCGCGGTGCGCATCGTCGCGATTAATTCAGGACGAGATAGATTACACGACGGAAGTTGAATACCATGAGCCAAAAACCCGCATCAGTGATCAAGGCATTTGTCCAGGATATCAATCTTGATCTGGCTGATTACCAAAAGCTCCATCAATTGTTGAAGGTGCAGCACCACAATATGCTGCACCGCAACAGCGAAAAACTCACTGCGATGACTGGGCCACACCAAAAGCTAATAGCCCAATTACAACAGCGCGCTGATCACCGAAGCTGGTTGCTGGGACAACTTGGTATGGAAAGCTCACCGGACAGTGTCAACCGCCTGATCTCTGCCCTTCCGAACCAGTACCGCCAACCTGTCGACCATAAATGGTGTGAGCTAAAAGACCTCGTTAACAGCTGTATGGAGCAAAATGACCGCAACAGCCGCCTGCTCAGTATGCAGCAGGAAATACTCGGCCAGGTCCTGCACCAAGAAAGTGAAGCAACGTACCAACCGCTTTAGCTCCTAGCAGATCAAATAAAACAAAAACGCCACAGCAGATGCTGTGGCGTTGTTCGTTAATTCAGTATCACCATCCTCTATCAATAATTAGCCTGGATGAACCGCTGCATTGCCATTTCATCCATCAGCTTTTGCTCGCTTCTCGCTAACTGTCTTTCGTGATGCTGACGGCGCTTATCAATCACACTATCAAGGCTTTTCACTTTCACGTGCTGTTGGGTAACATGCTGTTTTAGACTAGCCTCTTCAGCCTTTGACAGAGCCAAAGTCTGGCTCTGGATTTCTGCTAGATGTTTAAGGTGATCACGAAGGGCAAAGCGGTTATTCCAAGCCAGTGCCGTTTCACCGGCAACCACCTGGCATGAGTCATACAGCTCCCCGAGTTGCTCAAGCTTTTGCAAATGGTTGGCACTGTCTAGCTGTTTTTGCTGGTACTGCTGGCCGAGCTTTTCCAACTCGCCCTGCCTAATCTGGCGGAACCTATCCAGTGCCTGCGGGTGCTTAGCCAAGGTTCAGCTCCTGTATCAATTGTTGCATCTGGTTATTTACCGTTTGCCAATCTGCGCTTTCATCCATCTCCTGCTGCAGAAAAGCCACCAGTTTAGGATAGGCGACCACTGCCTGATCCATTTCCGGATCATTGCCCGGCTGATAGCCACCAAGCGGGATCAGCTCACGCACTTCTTGATAACGGCTGTAAAGTTGCTTGAAGCGCATCGCATAACGGAGTTGCTCCTTGCCCACGACCTGAGGCATAGTCCGCGAGATAGACTGGGAGATATCAATCGCCGGATAGTGCCCGGCCTCTGCCAACTGGCGGCTCAAGACCACGTGGCCATCGAGGATTGCACGGGCGCTGTCTGCAATAGGATCCTGCTGATCGTCCCCTTCAGCCAACACCGTATAAATTGCACTCATACTGCCCTGCTGCGAGGCGCTGTTACCAGCCCGCTCAACCAATTGCGGTAGCATACTAAAGACCGACGGCGGATAGCCCTTGGTGGCCGGTGGCTCCCCCAATGCCAGTGCGATTTCACGTTGTGCCATGGCAAAACGGGTCAACGAGTCCATCAGCAACAGCACATCCTTGCCCTGATCACGGTAGTACTCCGCAACCCGGTGACAAAGCTGGGAGGCCCGCAGACGCATCAATGGTGACTCATCGGCCGGGGCCGCAATAACGACAGCCCGAGCCAGCCCTTCAGGGCCCAAGGAATGCTCGATAAATTCCTTCACCTCACGACCACGCTCGCCAATCAAACCAACCACTACCACATCAGCACTGGTCTGGCGGGTGATCATCCCGAGCAACACACTTTTACCGACACCGCTACCAGCAAACAAACCAATTCGCTGCCCCTTGCCCAGGGTCAGTAAACTATTCATCGCCCGGATACCGACATCCAGCGCACCATCAATCGGGCGCCGCGACATCGGGTTAATATTTTCGCTATCAAGGCTAATATCATCTTGGCCTAGCACTGGCCCCAAGCGGTCAAGCGGCTCACCAAGGCCATTGAGTACCCGGCCAAGCCACTGCGGGCCGATACGGAGTTGGCTTTCGCCTTCGAGCGGCCACACCTTGGCCCCAGAAAACAACCCGGATGCATTACCAACCGGCATTAGGTAAGCCACCTCGCGGTTGAAGCCGACAGTTTGCGCTTCTATCTTAGTACCGTTGCCGGTTTCCACCAGGCAACGCTGGCCGGTAAGCAAACGACACCCCACCGCTTCTAGCATCAGCCCAGTGACTTTCACCAGCCTCCCGGTAACTTTCGCCACCGGGACCGAATCGAGTGAAGCCAGGGCTTGTTCCAGGCGGTAATCGATTATGTTACTCATGATACCTGTCTAACTTCCCCATTTTTCTCTTGCTCAGAGACCTGGCTTGATTCAACGGCAACTTGCTCATCGAGCAGGTGGGCTTTAACGGCTGACATACAGGTATCAAGCCGTTGCTCACAACCGGCATCGGCTTCGGCATTCTTGGTCACGACACGGCATTCACCTTGGCGCAGGGTGTCATCGCAGACAATGTTCCATTCGTCAATTTTATCGCTCGCGACTTTCTCCAGATGGGTGAACTCCTCCCGCGCCATTTTGACCTTCAAGCCCTGCGGCTCGCCCGGCAGGCTCTCGAGGGTTTCCTCCACCAAAGCCATGATCTGTTGCGGTTGCAGTGCCAGCTCACAGCGGATCACTTGCTGCGCAACTTTCTGAACCAATTCGCAGACCTGCTCTCGCTGGCGGCGTTCGTGGTCGGCAAACAACTCGGCGGTTTGCTGGTGCATCAGGGCAAAAGGGGCCGTGGCCTTGATAAACTGGGCCTTGCCTTCCTCAATCCCTTGCTTTATACCCTGTTCACAGCCTTGCTGGATACCCTGTTCAAAACCCTGCTGCTGCCCCTGCTCAATACCCTGCTGCAGGCCCTCTTCATGACCCCGGGTCATCCCCTGTTGAAACCCTTGGTTGAACTGGGCCTGGAAATCCTCCTGCTGGCGCGGCTCAGGAACCGGGTCAAGCACCGGCTCCTCCCCTGCTCCTGTCATTGTCCGGGAATCTTGCAGCAAGCGGGCATCTTCACTCAACTCATCAAGGCCAAAGTCGTCCATAGCCAGATTATCGAAGCCCAATTCATCTATATCAAACTCCTCGCCCAGTCCTAGGTCTGCATCAAAATCACTGCTCGGCCCAGCCCCCGGCGCATTTTCCGGTTGCTGACTATGCGTTGACCCCGCAGCCTGAGCCATGGCCTCTGCATCGACCAACGGCGGAAAGCGATGACTACGGAACTGGCTAGGCTGTAACCGCATGATTCTATTTCGTCTAAACATGGCTATTCCACCGTCGTTTCTTGGTAAAGCTGCAGACTAATCACCTTAGATTCATTGAGCTCGCGGACGTAATCCATGATCTCCGCGCGGGCTTCCTGTACCTGGCGCACCGACACTTTGCCAAGCTGGGCGATTTCTGTTTCCATCGACTGCTGCATACGGCGTGGCAAGATCGCGAGCAGCGATTTGCGCATGGCGGAGTCTGCCCCTTTCAGTGCCATGGCTAGCAGATCCGTTGGCAACTCTTCCAGAATACGTAGGCGAACGGCTTCAGGCTGGCGGGTAAGGATAGAGAACTCGTACATCTTGTTCTTGAGGCGGTCAGCCAGATCTGTATCGTGCTCTTCAAGCGCTGTCATCAGGGCCATCTGATCACCGGTGAAGCGGTTGATGATATCGGCTACCTGCTTCTCTCCTTCGATCACCGCACTTGAGTTTTCAGCCAAGTACTCGATACAGCGGTCTACCAAGTCCTGCAGTTCCACAGCCACTTCACGACTGACTTCAGTCAATACCGCAATACGGCGAAGTACGTCTTTCTGCTGCTCCGCCGGCAACTCGACAAGTACCAGCGAGGCAATATCCGGTGGCAGGAAGGCAATAAATACCGCCTGCATCTGGATATGCTCGTTCATCAGGAACTTGGCAAGGTGCTTGGGTTCGATCCATTGCAGTCGCTGCATCGTGGTACGGATCTCATCGCCGTATATCGTATCCAGCAGGTTACGGGCCAAACGGCCACCCAGCGCTTTATCCAAGGTACGTTGCAAGAAGGTTCGTGATGCCCCGCTGATCCCTGACTGGGCACGGAACTCTTCAAAAAAGCCCTGCAGCACGAAGCGCGCCTCGATACTGCGGATCGCGGGCTGCTTGGCCATGGCATGGCTGACCTTGAGCAATTCGTCCCGTGACATATGGCGCATTACCTGCGAAGCCGACTCTTCTCCCATGCTAAGCAACAAAATTGCCGTCTGCTCCATCGGGTCTAGCAGTACATCACCGTCTGCCAGGTGGCTAAAATTACTTAGACTCATTGCTGTTCACCCACTTTTTGATCACTTCTGCGACACGCTCTGGTTCAATTTCGGTCAATTTTTGCAGGTGCTTGACCTGCACTTCCAGCTCAGAGCCAGGTGGCGGTAAGGTAGACAAATCAAACTCGGCTTCGGTAGCAGGCTGTGGCTCACTCTCCTCGGCCATCATGCCCCCTTGGGCAATCGAGTCTAACAAGGCATCTGCCAGATCCTGCTCGCTGCCGCCTGAAGGAATACTAACCGGCTTATATTCGCTCGCCGGTTCAGCGGCTGGCAGCTCTTCGTCGGCAACAAGCTCAACACTGCCTTCAGGTGTTGCTGCTAATGCCGTGGTCACTGGTGCCGGGCGCTGTAGCGCTTTGACCAACGGGCGAAGCACCAGCACGATAAATGACAAACCGAGCAACGCATAAACACCGTACTTAGCCAGTAACAGCAACTGCTGATCGTGCCACCATGGGGTATCAACCGGCGCGGTGTCTATCGCACGGGCAAAGTTGAATGCATGTAGGCTGAACTGGTCGCCTCGTTCGGCGACATATCCGACGGAATCTTTAACCATTTGGGCTATTTGCTCCAATTGTACTTGTTGCCAACCTTGTTCATGAACATCGTCGTTGAGCAACACTGAGACTGATAACATTTCTATACCGCCCTGGGCATGGCGGGTATGGCGGATCTTGCGGCCAACATCATATTGGCGGCTGAGCTCGGCACGCTCATTACGGGTTTCATTGCTGGCTGGGCCTTCATCCCCTGTGGGCTGATTGCTCAGTGCCCCCGGGATCCCCATTGCCAACTGGCCCTGGGTCTGATCCTGCTTGGTAAATTCGGTCCGCAAAACCGGGTCGCTATCGACAGACTCGTGGGTCTCTTCGATTTGGTCGAAATTCAATGTTGCCGCAACCTGGACCCGGAAGTTCCCAACGCCCAGCAAGGGGGCTAACATATCGCCGGCCCGGCGTACGATGTCACGCTCGACCCGTTGCTGAAGTTCATGGAATCGTACATTGACTTGGGACTGCTGCCCCATTGCCAGATCGGCACTCAACAGGTTGCCGTACTGATCCACCACCGACACAGCATCCGCCGCCATGCCAGTAATACTTCCGCTAACCAAATTCACTATCGCTTCAACTTGGGGTTGATCGAGTTGCATCCCTGGCTCGAGCTCCAGCATTACCGCCGCCGACGGCTTCTCCTCGTTGATACCAACAAACAAGGTACGGTTAGGGATCGCTAAATGCACCCGAGCATGGTTGACGGCACGGATAGCCAGGATAGTTCGGGCTAGCTCACCCTCTAGTCCCTGACGGTAGCGAGCGTTCTCAATAAACTGGCTAGTGCCAAGGCCGGAACTGCGGTCGAGAATTTCCAACCCTTCTGGCAATTTGGCTTTCACACCACGGGCTGCCAAGGTGATCCGAGCATCAGCCAAGCGGTTGGCCGGCACCATGATCTGACCGGTTTCGTTATCAAGCTGGAACTGGATTTTTTCCTGCTCAAGCACCGATAGGATCTCGCTGTTGTCGTAACGCTCCTGGGTGCCATAAAGGGGTTTATACGGGCTGCTCTGGGTCCACATCACCACGACGATAAATAGCGATACCATTACTGCCAGTGCAGTAATAAGCGCCACGTTCTTATACTTTCCATCCAAACGCTGTTGGATTTTTTCTTTGTATGACAGCCACTTGTTAGATGGCGCCTGTTCTGGATTTTCAGCTACTGTTGTACTCATTTTCTTCTCACTACAGAGGCATCTTCAGTACATCGTCATAGGCAGCCAAGAGCTTGTTCCTTACCTGTGTCAATGCTGAAAAAGAAATACTGGCTTTCTGGCTGGCGACCATTGCACCAACCAAGTCATCGGAGCGGCCGGCATCCACATCTGCCGTCAGTTGATGGGCAAAATGCTGTTGGTTATCGACCCGGCGCACAGCCTGTTGCATGGCAGTCTGGAAGTTGCCCGTAGGCGGATGCGAGGTATTCACAGCAATCTGATTGCCGGTTTGGGCTTGTTCCCGCATCACAGACATGCGTTGCAACATCTCGTTCTGCATCATTGAGGTCTGATTCGACATAGTGTGCTTTCCTTACGCCGCGGAGCTTGATTGGTGAATGTATGAATCGATGTTGATCCCCTGCTCGCGCATGGCGGCGATCTTGTATCGCAGTGCACGGGTTGACATCCCGAGGGCCTGTGCCGTGTCATTTCGTTTGCCCTTGAAGCGGGCTAAGGTGTCGAGGATAAATTGCTGCTCGGCATTCTTGCGGCTTTGCTTGAGGGCTTGCTTGGCATCTTCCACCACCTCGGTAATTGCCCCCTCAACCATGGTGCTAAGCATGTCATTGAGCATCAAGTCCTGCGCCGTGATCCAATGGCCATGGCGCATCACTAAGGCACGCTGCACGGTATTCTCCAATTCACGAATATTGCCCGGCCAGTTGTAGTGCAGCAGGGCCTGCTGTGCTTCGTTGGACAGGCTGCAAGAGTCCGAACATCCCGCATTGAGCTTGCGGATAAAATGCTCAGCTAGTGGCAAGATATCTTCCTTCCGCTCACGCAGCGGTGGCCACTGCAACGGCAAGACATCCAGGCGGTAATAAAGATCCTGACGGAATTGGCGCTCGGCAACCGCTTGCTGCAGATCAACATTGGTTGCAGCAATGATCCGAATATCAAGCGCAATCGAGCGGTGGCTACCAAGGCGTTCGACCTGGCGCTCCTGAAGCACGCGCAATAGCTTGGCCTGCAGCGCAGGCGGCATTTCGCCAATCTCATCTAACAGCAGGGTGCCGCCATTGGCCTCTTCGAACTTGCCGGCCTGGCTTTGGGTCGCACCGGTAAATGCGCCTTTGGTATGGCCGAACAGTACGGCTTCCAACATACTCTCTGGGATCGCCGCACAGTTAATCGCCACGAACGGCCCCTCACTACGCGGGGAGTGTTCGTGGACATACCGTGCCAATACCTCCTTGCCGGTACCTGATTCGCCGGTGATCAATACCGTCGCATCGGTCTGGGCTGCACGGTGGGCCATTTGCAGCACCTGCAAGCTGCGCCGACTGGTTGCAACTACTTCACGCTTCGGCGACTGCACAATTTGGTTACGCTTCATCAATGCCGTGATCTGCTCGGGCTGATAAGGCTGCAACAGGTAATCATCCGCTCCCGCCTGCATGGCATCGCTGGCCAGTTTGCTCTGCTGGTAATCGACGATGGCAACAACCGTCCCGCCAGCCGTCACCTGTTTGGCGCGGCGGATAATTGATAGCATGTCCATATCTACCAGGTTGTCGGCAACAAACAGCAAGCTGTCTGGTTGTGCCCGCAATTTCGCCAAAGCATCGACCGCTGAAGAGGCATTGCAGACCTTATAACCTTCCGCGCTCAATAACTTGATAGCTGCCGCGACCTGGACCAGGCAACGGTGGGCAAAGATCACATTACCCTTATTCATACATCCCCCTTGACCAAACGTAACTGCACCCGGCGGTTTTGCTGGTTGGCACTATCCCCCGTCCCTTGCTGGGCAGGGTAACGTTGGCCATGGGCACGTAGCTGGATCAGGTTACGGTCAACACCCAACGCAACTAACTCATCGGCAACAGCCTGGGCCCGCTGGCGCGACAACCATAAATTGTCCAGTGACTTACCAGTAAGATCGGTATGGCCATCGATCAGCAAGGCGCTGATTTCGCGGTCGTAGCGAATATAGCGGGCGATATCACCAAGCATCTTTCGTTGTCCGGAACTGATCCGGCTTTCGCTGCTGGCAAACAGGAAGGTATTGTCTCTGGCCTGTTCATAGCCCACCGGTAACATCTGTGCCAGGCAGGACTTGAATGCCTGGTAGGCGGGGGCAAAACTGACCGACGGAATATCCCAACGTTTGGTTTCTTGGTGCTGGTTATAGCTGACCGATATCTGGCCCCATGCCCCTTTTTCCATTTTATTTAGCAGATAATGAAGTGATTCTGTCCCGCTAAAAGTCAGCCCATGCTGACCCTGTTCCTTACCCTGCAGTAATTCCCGCAGAGGCTTATTTTGCTCCCACGGCGAATAATTGACGCTTAACGAAACCTTATCGACAAAATAAGGACGCTGGCTACTGGTAAAGGAAACCAAATATGGCTGAGCTGAGTTTGCAATAAACGCTACACTGCCATCGAACTTAAGTTCCTTTGCTAATTTGCAAGAAAAGCGATCTCCTGAGAATTGCCAATCCACTTTATCTAATGGTGATTGAATAATTGTTGCATCTACATCATTTGATAAAAAAACTAACAAAGAAAGCACTGCGGTTGATTTGATTGCTTTCATATTGAACAAATTGCCTAACTGGTAAAAATTATTTATTTTCGCACTGGGGAAACAACGAGAAAAATAATGCTTGCACGCATGTCTTTATTAATATCTAATTTACTTATATGCAACAAGACACGTCTAATATTATATTTGTCAATAAAGCAAGGCATTGTGGGTGGATATTAGGCAGCATTTAATTGATTTACTAGGCAGTAATTTATCCTATTTATTTTGCTTGGCTTAAGATCACAGTTTAATATTTGCTTACAACTAAACGATGACAACAAACATAAAACAACCCAAACCACAAACAACCCTAAAATTAACAAAAGCAAAACAATCAAGCCGAAAAAACATGCACACCCGCACATTTATAAGACAATCTAAAAAT
>NZ_JACSOF010000122.1:0-19854 GCF_014349205.1 Photobacterium sp. BZF1 | reverse complement strand
GCGTACCGCCACTTTTGAAATATCCAACCCGTGAACTTCTAATGCTGGATGTTCCGCCAAAGCGGCGGCAAAGCCAGAAGTGTAATACCCCTCGCCACAGCCGATATCCAAAAGGTGTTCTGCATTGTCTGGTAAATGTTGTTCCAGTTTTTCAATCACCTGCTGACGCATTGGGGCATAGTGGCCGGCATCGAGAAATAGCCGACGAGCTTGCATCATCTCTTTGTTGTCGCCCGGATTCTTTGAGCTTTTATGGTGAGCCGGCATTAAATTTACATACCCTTCCTTGGCCTGATCAAACTGATGATTATTGGCACATTTCCATGTTTTGTCCTGTTGGGTAAGCAGTTGGTGGCAGAGAGGGCATTGGTATGACATAGGTGTTACCGAGCTGAAAGAGTAGATGGAATATTGTAAACGCCGCCTATATACGCCTGCAAGCGCTGGGAAGAAAGGATATTGATCACATATTTCGCGCTGTAAAATTATATCTAGATCACAGTTATATTTTAAAGATAAATCCGTGCTTCATGTTCAGCTTCCATTCAGCCATCTCGGATATTTTTCATCTCAAAGGAAGTGTTTTATTTTCTATTTTTGGTTTTATATCCAGTGGTTGTTGGTGTTGGATTGCATACCCTAGGGATGGGTTGGAATATTATTCTGTTGCTGGGCAATAAGTAGATTGGGTGATGTTCATTGTCGATTACATCCATTTTCTGAATAATAATTTACGCCGTAAAAAAACAAGATGGCACACATGCCGCGAGTATTTTCTTTAGGAGTTCATAATGAAACGTTTTGTACTAGGCGCAGTCGCATTGGTAATGGCACAAGGCGCAATGGCGTCATCTTACGTAACGGGTAACGTTCAGTTCCATGACAACAGGGCTTTCCATGGTTCAAGTGCGACTTCTACCCTAGAGGCAGGCCACACGTTCACTAACTCTCTGGGCGGTTTTACTGCTTACACCGAGTTCGATGGCATTCAAATTGGTGCATTGGAAAATGAAGCAGATGCGGCATATGTTACTGTTGGCGGTGAGCAAGCTTTCAACCTAACTGACAACCTGTGGGCTGCAGTCGGTTACCAGCACCTGCTACACGATGGCAAATCATTGCAGTACCGCCCGTTGATCAAGATTGGCTACAACTTTGACAACGGCCTTGCAATCAGCAACCGTACCCGTGCCCACATTGATGCAACTGATGCTGACAGCGATACAGACTACCGCATGGACAACCGTATCGCTTACAACCTAGCAGATATGGAGCTTGGCCTGTCATACAACAATGTATACATGATTGAAGCCGAGAAAATGGATCACGAACTACGTGCTACTTGGACCCGCCAAGGTGTACAGCCATACATCGAGTACCGCAACCAAGGTGACAACGACAACAATGCGCTTGTCTTCGGTGCTTCATACGGCTTCTAAGCCCACTTGAAACTCTGGATTGGATGCCATAAAGGGAAGCATTATTGCTTCCCTTTTTTGGTTTCGTTTAAAACGATTAATGCGAGTGGCAAATCATTCATTCTCTCTTGTGCATAAAAGTTCAATAAATTTGCAACAAATATTCAATATCCGCATATCTGTACTATGCTAATTAGGCGCAAATAAGTGCTTGATTTTTAGAAAGAGCATTGAGCGTTCATAGAGTAGCAGTGCTTTTAACGAGGCAAGCGATGGCCTCGACAATAAAAATGTACAACAGGAGTTGAACATGAAAAGAGTAGCATTAGCAGTGGCAGTATCGTCATTATTGGGTACCGGTTATGCTCAGGCGGGGACGATTTTCCAAGGAGATGATGGCTCGACAATTGATGTTTACGGACGCTTGGCGTTCAACATTACCGATAAAGGCTCCAGCGATGTGGAAGGCAAGTTCGATGCCCGACTTGGGCTAGGTGGTTCACAAACGGTGAATGATGATATTTCGGTGATCGGTTGGGCTGAATACCAAGTGGGAGCTGCTGAGTTTGCCAATAGCCTTGATTCTGACTCGAGTGATCTGACTGCACGTTATGTATGGGCTGGTATTGATGCATCTCAGTACGGTAGGTACACCGGTGGCCGTGTCGCATCGGGTTTGATCATGTTTACCGACATTGTTGATGTGTTTGCTGGCTCTGACATTGCAATTGCCCGACAGGTAGGGCAAGTAGATGCTACGGCGACCCAGGTATTCCGCCAAGACGGTACGCTGCAATACCAAAACAGTTATGATTATCTCGACGTGTCGCTCGCCTATATCCTAGGCAATAGCGAGTCAGACTTGGATACTGGCTACAACATTGCACTGCGCTATACCTTTGATTTGGGGAATGCCGGTAAGCTCGCACCGGTTGCCATCTACCAGGCTAACGAAGGGGATGACAGCAACCGTGATTACTATGTCTGGGGTGTCGGTGCCAGTTACTATATCGGCGATCTGGTGCTGGGTTTGATTTACTCAGAGGATGAAGTGGATAACAACCTCGGTACGAAGAGTAAGGATGAGGTGGTTGAGTTTACCGCTGTCTATGAAGTCAACGATGACTGGGTGCTGCGTGGCGGCTACCGCTGGCTTGAAAATAGTGACGGCGATGAGCTTGAACTCAGTGATACCACCTTGGAAGCGCAATACCGCCTGACCTTGCGTTCATCTATTTTCGGTAGCTATGTATTCCGGGATGGTAAAGATAATCAATCGGGTGGTTTCTCCGGTAACACCGATGATGATTATATGTTCCTCGGCCTGCGTTACGAGTACTAACGCAGCATGCATGAAGCCAGCGCAAGCTGGCTTCATTGTTATGGCGCTACCCAAAGGTGGGTTAGCTTTTGGCTTTGTACTCGGCCTTGTCTAAACTGTGTTTCTTCATCCGCAAATACAGTTTCTTGCGCGGGATCTGCAGGTAGTTGGACACATCGTTGATGCGGCCGGCAAACAGGTACAGCGCATCTTCAATGACTTGTTTTTCATAGCTGTCGACCAGATCATCAAGCGGGCTGCTCATTTGCTCTAATGGCTTGGTCCTGTCTTGTCCTGTCAGCTTCACTATCCCTATCGCATACAGCTCCGCCACATTTTTCAGCTCTAGAACATTGCCGCTCCATGCGTGGCGATTCAATGTATTTATGTAAGCTTTATCGATGGCAGGTACGGCTTTGTGCAGTTTCTGGCAACTTTGCTTTAGGAAGTATTTGAACAACGGCGCGATATCACTGACCCGTTGGCGCAACGACGGAAGCTGAAAGCGTACTTGGCTTAAGAAATAGAAAAGCTCGGGCAACAACACTTCTTGCTCGACTAACGCTTCAGGGTTAGCTCCGGTTATCGCCAATACCCGCACTTCTTTTTTGTTCTGGCGCTCTTGCTCTAACAGAAAGCGGCACAGCCACTGCTGGGTTTCCAGAGGCATGGCCTGAGGTTCATTCAGGCTGATACTGCCGCTGCGGGCTGAGATCATGGCGCGCTGAAGATCGGCTGTACAGGTGATCTTGCTACCTTGGGTGGCAACAAACGGCCCTTTGTGCAGTTGGCTGTGTTGGTGAAGTAGCTTGGATACAGTGTGCCTGCCCGTACCGCTTTCGCCTTCAATCAGCACATCTTTGCAAGTCAGTGCCATTTGCGTCACTTTTTCACGGATCTTCACGATTAGGGGGCTCTCACCCAGCAAAATCTCACTGGTGGACTGCCCGATAGATTCACGTTGCTCGATAGTGCTTTTGCGCTGCGGTAAGTGTTTCTCAAGCAGGGCCAGCAACTCTGCGGGTTGCAGTGGCTTTTGCAGAAAATCGAGCGCGCCACGCTTGACCGCGTCGACGGCCATCGGGATATCACCGTGGCCGGTGATCATAATGACAGGCAATTCAGGATCTAAGTTTTTGATGAACTCGAGTAAGTCCATGCCGCTGAGCCCTGGCATGTACATATCGGTAACGACCACACCGGGCCAGTTCTTGTGTAACAGGGATGTCGCCTGTGTTGGGTCAGTAATGGCTTTGACTTTAAAACCTGACATTTCTAGAAGTTGTTGATATGACTCCAATACATCATGGTCATCATCAATGATCAGTACTTCTATATCATTATTCATTATCATAATTGTTTAGCTCCAACACGACCATGGCACCGCCTTGCAAGTTTGAAGCGAGATAAATATCGCCATCAAAGCGGTTCATGATTGAACGGCAGATACTTAGCCCAAGGCCAAGCCCTACCTCTTTTGTTGTGGTAAAGGGAATAAAGAGTTTTTCGATGATTTCGGCGGCAAATCCATTGCCGCTGTCACTGACTGCCAGGCGACATCGACCAGCCTGACAGTCAAGGGATTCAATGGTAATTTCTCGATGCTCGCTTCCGGCAACGGCATCGCAGCTATTAACTAACAGGTTTACCAGAACCTGCTCAAGCTGGACCTGATCGGCATGGCAGAAATAGGGCCCAGCCAATAAGTTATGGATTTCTGTCTGCTGGAACTTGGCCCTGCTTTCGACAATCATCATTGCCTGTTTGATCGATGCGTTGAGCTCTACCTGTTTGATTGGGCTGTCGGATGACTGTTTTTTTGAAAAGCTTTTTAGGCTGGCAATGATACGCCCCATGCGGGAAGCCAGGTTTTCGACTTTGCTTAATGATGTTGGCAGTTGATCAAGGCGTTGCTTCTCTAGTGCTAACTTGGCGGTAAAGATATGGGTAGAGATAGCCGAGAGTGGCTGGTTCAACTCATGGGCAAGTGAGGTCATGGTCTGGCCGACCACAGCCATTTTCGCCGCTTGGATCAGCTCGTCTTGGGTTGCGCGTAAGTCGGCTTCTACCCGTTTACGATCTTCTATCTCTAATTTCAGTTGGCGATTACGGCTGGTCAGGGAGTGGGTCTTTTCCCGAACCATTTTTTCCAACCAGCGTGCCGCTTTCTCTTGCTCGGTGATATCAGTCATCGTGATGATCACCTTTTTCTGCTGTCCCTGCTGGAACAGGCGGAAATCCAAGCGCAGGTAGAGGTTTTCAAGATCCACTTTCTTCTGCTTCAGGGTTAGGTTACAGCCTCCGAGGCTGAACAGTGGGCTATTTTCGTTGAATAGCGATCGCAACCGAGCGTGCATAGTTGGGCTAAATAGTTCCCAAATTGCTCGGTTGTGCGGCATTTCGATATTGTCGAACAAGTTGAGGGCGCTTGGGTTGACGGATTCGATAGTGCCTTCCAGGCTACAGGTAATGATACTGGCCTGGGTATTGTTGATCAGGTTTAAAGCATTGCTTTGTTGCATTTCCTGCATTTGGCGGCAGAACTCACGCAAGTTGTCTCCCAATTGGCCAATTTCATCATTACCGGTCACCTGGATAGTTGCATCGTGCTGGTTGTTGGTCACCGCGAGCAAGTCCTGTGACAACAGGTTTAGACGTTTGACGATGCCTTGGCCGACCAGGTAAATCGACAGCATTACCGATAGAAATAAGGTGATGACCATAGTGCCAAACAGAATGACATTGCTGATAGAGATCGCCTGACGTGTTTTCTCATTGAGCTTAGTGAGTGCAGCGTCCTCTTGCTCCACCATGGTCAGGATCAGCTCTTCTTGATAGGCCAGTTGAGCTTGGATCTGGTCTTGGTAATCGCTGATCTGCTGGTAAAGCTGAAAATCATGCAGCAATTGCTTTTCTAGGATACCGCCAGGCTCAACAAGGGCTATCAATTCATCTAACAATTGCCTGTAAGAGACGGTAGAAGGGTAGTGGCTTAGGCTTTGGCTCATCTTGCTGAGCGCTTTGGTCTTGTAGCCAATGAAATAGAAGGCGTTACTGATATCCCTTTGTTGTCGCTGTAGGATAATTTCCTGCACCAGTTGGTGCAGTTCGTTTTCTTTCACCGTGATAGCCTGAAGCAGGGAAAACTCGGTCATCACGTCATTGATTGTGCTCGATGCCAACGCATTTGGCAGCATCCGTGTCAGCTGCCATTCGACTTCCTGACGAATGGGGGTCAGTTCATCAATCATGTCCTGGTGCAGCCATTTGAGGTTGTTTTCGGTCTGTGCCAGAACAGAAATGTGAGTATTTCGTTGGTACAACAGGCCTGCATATACCTTGATATCACTTTGCAAGGTAATGTGCTCTGCCTTGATGGCATCATGAAATTTAAGACTGGCTGCTTGGTCGATGGTCGTATTGATTTTGGCCAGCTTGTCATTGATGTTTTGCTTTAACTCAGCATGCAAAACTGGGTCGGTATTGCTGTTAAGCACGTTCAGTGCCGCTTGCAGGGCGGCAGTGTTTCGCTCCAGCTGATAGCTTGCCCGTAAGGTCGGCATGTTTGTCTCAACCATGGCCTGGATCTGGTCATCCAGGCTCTCCCAGTTGATGATGGCTATCACGCTGACGCTAATAGTCAAAAAGGCCATCAGGGCGATCGAGGCAATGAGGCGGTTACCTATGGTGTTGCCGAGTAGCATTACCTGTTCCCCTCGTGCTTGCTGCCCTCGAGCAATTTTTCACAGATACTGATGGCTTGGTCGAGTTGTTCCGCCATCAATATGCGCCATTCATCTAGTAGGCGAGCAGTGTACACATCGGTTCTTGACATACTGATAGCACTTCGCATCTGGGAATTACGCGACTGGGCTTCAGAGATGGGTGGTGTTGAGGCCAGGCGGATAGCGAGGTTGTATTGGCGTAGCTCTTCAGAGGATAAGTCGTTGCGCTGCCTAACTTTGTGGATCAATTGCCATGCTTGGTTAAGGCGAATTAACTGGCGGTTTACTGTCTGTTCAAAGAGTTGCTTGACTAAGATCGAGCGCTCTTCCATCAGTTTGTGATCTATTGGCGTAATTTCAAATGGTTGCGCCATGGTTTGGTCCAGCGCGTATTTATTGAGTGAGCTGGTCGATAAGTTCTGTTGTATTTCTTCAGAGAGCAGGAACTCAATAAATTCGATACTGCGTCTTGCCTGGTTGAGGTTTTTGACCGCCGCAATGTAGCTAGGTATTAGTGGGCTTTTCGGTTGATAGGAAAAATGGATAAACGGAAATAGCTTTTGGCTTTCGTAAGCGTAACTATCGATGATCGGACCGACACCGGCTAAACCCCGGGCAATGCTGTCTTTTACACCATAGCTACGGGCAGAGACAGAAGACAGGTTACCCCCGATCTGAAGCAGTAGCTTCCAACCATTTTTCCAGCCGTAATGCTGCAGGATATTTTCAACCATAACATGGGTGGTGCCAGAGCGGGCTGGGCTGCTCATGACCAAATGGTTGAAATAGCGGGGATCGGCAAGGCTTTCCCACTTATTCGGCAAGGGGAGCCTGTGTTTCTCCAAATAATCGTTGTTCCACATTAACCCGTAGCCGGAATAACCAAAGATGGCAACATTGGTAATGGAGTCCTGCAAAAAGCGCTGTTGTTGGAAGGCCGTATCAAAATTGAGCACGTTGAGAGGTAACAAGCGCTCTTTTTCGACCAGCGGAGTAAACAGAGATCGCGATGAAGAGATGACGATGTCAATGTCATGATCGTCATAGCTGAGCAAGCGCAAGCCGGATATCTCGCGGCGATGGAGAACAGTGAAGTGTACCTCGGGGTAAAGCTGCTTAAACTGTTTGAGGAGTGGCTGTAGTGATTCGACAGTAAAAGTGGTCAGGATGATCAGCTGATCGGTTGGCTTGGCCCAACTTGAGAGCGAGAAAAGGAGTATGACGGCATATATTAATTTCATCATTGCAGATCAGCTAGCCAGAGTGTTTATGTGTATACAGGGAAATAGATGCCAAGAGTAGCGTAATAAGCGGCTAATAATCTGAATTATTAGTGGTTTATCGCTTTTATCATGCTTTGCATAACATAAGGGTCAAACTTGACACGCGATGCGAGCATTTATCGGCAGGGCTCACATTTTTGTTATGTTGGAAGGGCTGTCAAGACTTGGATACAACAAGCCGGAGCGAGGGCTCCGGCTTGAAAAGAAATTGAGAGTAACTTAGGCGTTGAGAACCTGTTGGATCTCAGTGGTAGACAAGTGGTACTGACGAGGGCAGTTGCGCCATGTACGCAGCATACGCTGGTATTTTTCCAGCATCGGCACCTGGCTGTTGAACATGTGCTCTGATTTGTCGAACTGAGGGTACAGGCCTTCTTCTTCTGTCAGGAAGCGCACGTAGTGGACATGTTGGGCTTCTGTTGCAGCATCAAAACCAAGGAAGTTAAGGCGGCGCTGATCCACTTGCTTCTGGTTATCATCAGACAGCATTTTGTAAGATTCTTGCATCGCGTGGTGCATCTCCATGAAATCAATGATTTCACGGCAGTTTTCTTCAGGCAGATCACCAAACTCTTTGTCCAGTTCACGCATTTGTAGGCCGTAACCACGCTCTACGATAGTTTGTAGGCGGCGGTATTTGGCTTCGTTCTCTGGCGTGAGCTTAGACATCAAGTAGTATTGATTAGAGAGGATCAGGCGTTGTGCGTTAGTCATTTCCATAATGATAGGCCTTAATTTTTATTGAGCTGGCATTGAGGTTAACAGGATAAATCGAAAAAAAATTGATCTAGTTACGTCTTGCTAACTTTTTTTTGTTAAAAATTACTAATCGTATAAAGTCTATCCAAATCCACTGCGATTAGGCGAAATAATCCAACTATCTCCCTAATTATTACATGGATTTAGGGAATTGCTTGAGTGGATTATTGTTTTGAAGCACGTAGTTGGCGTGATGGGGTTGAGAGGGATTTTCAGGGGACATTTAATGGGGATGAAACAGGGATGCCAGATGTGATGAGTGGTCTACAGATAGCCGGAATATTACTTGCGGCGATAACACTTGTTGCCAGCTTTCCCAGGGAGTTTTGGCCCAAGTTTCGGCAGGAAAAGGACTACCAGCACTGGGTTCTTGCTAGTGTGGTCGTTTTGTTTCTACTATGGAGCCTCAAGGCCGGATTAGCCGATGGATTAAAGGTGCATTTTTTGGCCCTCACCACGTTGGCGTTGTGTCATGGTTGGCGGATAGCGGCATTAATCGGGGTGTTCCCAGCACTGTTACTTGCTACCTTTGGTTTGTTACCCGTTGCGGATATAGGTATTTATCTCGTGGTGTCGGTCATTTTCCCGGCTTGGCTGAGTTTTTGCCTGTTTCGCCTGACTTATCGGTACCTCAACCGCCACCTTTTTGTCTATATTTTCGTTGCGGCATTCATTAACGGTGCGTTAACCATTGCGGCTCATCAACTGCTCAATAGTGGGGTAATGTGGGTGAGCGGCTTGTATAGTTGGCACTATATTGTCGAAAACTATTTGGTACTGATGCCGCTGCTACTCTTCCCCGAAGCCCTTATCAACGGCATGGCAATTACCCTACTGGTGGTATACCAGCCGCAGTGGGTGAGAACCTTCCATGATAACGATTACCTCAGCAAATAGCTTGGTAATCTTGGTTTGGGCTGGTCAATGGAACTGATGGTCTTTTCCCCAGCTTGCTGTTTTCCTTAGCGCTTGGTTCTGCATGCCTTGCAGTTGGTCATAAAACTGCTTAACCTGCGCGCGTTTTTCTGCACGGTTTTTCCGTGCCCACTCGCATATTGCGCGAGAATCCCCGTTTTTTTCATTCATACGAACAAAATGCCGCCAGGAGGCAAGGATTCAAAGCAGAGGGAAATCGAGTGCATTTGGTGCCTGAGATTTTATCCCAGGCAGAGGTGTACCTAGGTAGCGCCCCAAGCACTTTGGATCGGGTTGTTTTGAACAACTAACTGACTCTGGACAACACGCCCCAGGGTGCGGCACTGCCTGATTGTTTCTATGAGTTATCTATGCAAGTTCTATCCAGTGTGATCGGCATTTTGTTGCTGATTGTTTTGGCTTATTTCCTTTCTGAACAACGTGACCGTATCAATTGGCGCACGGTTCTGGGTGCTTTGGCGATCCAGATGGGTTTTGCTGCCATTGTCCTCTACAGTCCGTTTGGCCGTGAGGCGCTATCGGATTTTTCTGCCGGTGTGCAGACGGTGATCAATTACAGCAACCACGGTATTGGCTTCCTGTTTGGTGGCCTTGTGTCAGACAAGATGTTCGAGTTGTTTGGCGGCAATGGTTTTGTCCTTGCCCTTAGGGTGTTGCCGGTGGTGGTGTTTTTCTCTGCGTTGGTTTCGGTACTCTATCACCTTGGCATCATGCAGCTGATTGTAAATACCCTAGGCCGCGGATTGGCGCGGGTACTGGGCACTAGCCGTCCTGAGTCAATTTCAGCGACCGCGAACATTTTCCTTGGTATCTCTGAAGCACCTTTGACGATCCGCCCATATTTGCCAACCATGACCCGCTCGCAACTGTTTGCGGTAATGGTGGGTGGCATGGCCTCGGTTGCAGGCTCGGTGCTGGTGGGTTATGCCCAGATGGGGATCCCCCTGGAATACCTGCTGGCTGCTTCATTTATGGCAGCCCCTGCCGGTTTGATGATGGCCAAGCTGATGATCCCTGAAACAGAGGATGCGACGGGTTGTGTGGAGGAGCAGCAACAAGAGCTGCGAAAACCCGCCAATGTGATCGATGCAGCTGCACAAGGGGCCGCGCAAGGCATGCAAGTCGCCTTGAACATCGGTGCTATGCTACTGGCCTTTGTGGGCTTGATTGCGCTGATCAACGGAATGTTATCTGGCATTGGTGGTTGGTTTGGTATGCCAGAGCTGAGCCTGGATGTGGTGTTTGGCTACTTGTTCTTGCCGTTTGCGTTTATGGCCGGGATCTGGGATTTTGATTCAGCCCAACAGATGGCGGTAATTTTCGGGACCAAGACCACTATTAATGAGTTTGTGGCTTTCTCGCAGCTAGCGCCAATGATTGCTGAGGGTATATTGGAACCAAGGGTAGAGGCGGTTATCGCTTTTGCCTTGTGTGGCTTTGCTAATTTCGGCTCAATTGCGGTCATGCTGGGCAGTATCGGGGTGATGGCCCCAAGCCGTTATCATGAGATTGCCACCTTGGGTGTACGCTCGCTGGTGGCGGCGACACTGGCTAACTTGCTCAATGCCACTGTGGCCGGGTTGTTTATCTGTTTGATATAAGCCTGAGAAACAAAAACGCCAGCAAGTGCTGGCGTTTTTTTATGGTCTAGGTTGTACTTGATGCTGGGCGGTTAGCTCAAGCCAACAATGTTACCGTCGGCATCAATGTCCAAACCTAGGTAGGCAGGTTTTTCCGGTAGGCCAGGCATCGTCATCACGTTACCGCACAGGGCGTAGACAAAGCCAGCGCCGGCACATAGTTTCAGCTCACGGACCGGAACAATGAAATCGCTCGGTGCGCCTTTCTGGCTAGGGTCATGGCTGATAGACAGCGGCGTTTTCGCCATGCAAAGTGCCAAGTTATCATAACCTTGGGCTTTGAACTGGGCCAGTTGCTCTTTGGCTAGATCTGACAGCTCAACACCACGGCAGCCGTAGCCAACCTCGGCGACGGTCATCAGCTTTTCTTCCAGCGTTTGTGACAATGAGTACAGTGGCTTGAAGTTAGCTGGGGTTTCACAGGCGCGGGTCACCGCTTTTGCCAGTTCAACAGCACCTTCACCGCCTTTGCCGAAAGCTTCACTGATCGCTACATCGACATGGGTAGCGAACTGTTCGGCTTCAACCATCGCTTTTAGCTGTGCCAGTTCGGCATCGGTATCTTGCGGGAAGCGGTTAATTGCCACAACAACAGGTACGCCGTATTTGGCCGCGTTGTTGATGTGCCATTTCAGGTTTTCAAAACCCGCAACCAGCGCTTTTCCGTCTTCTTCGAAGATAGCCTGTGGCAGTGCCTGGCCTGGACGCAGGTCATACAGCCCCGAGTTGGCTTTCAAGCCACGTAGGGTAGCAACAACCACAGCACAATCTGGACCACGGCCTGCTTGCTGTGCCTTGATATTACAGGCTTTCTCGAAGCCCATGTCTGAGCCGAAGCCACCCTCTGTAATGGTGTAGTTAGCCAGTTTCAGGGCGATACGGTCGGCAATAATCGACGAGTTGCCATGGGCGATGTTGGCAAATGGGCCAGCGTGGATAAGGGTCGGTACCCCTTCCAGTGTTTGCATCATGGTTGGCTCAATCGCCTCGACCATGGTCACGGCCATTGCGCCGGCAACTTGGAGATCTTCTGCGGTGACTGGTTTGCCATCTAGGTCATAGGCCAATACGACACGGCCGATACGCTGGCGCATGTCAGCCAAATCCTTTGACAGGGCTAGGATTGCCATTAGCTCTGAAGCCGCCGAGATATCAAAGCCGTCTTCACGCTCAAGGCCGTTAATGGTTTTGCCTGGCTGGTTCTTGCCAACCGTGATCATGCGAAGGGCACGGTCATTGTGGTCCATTACACGGCGCCAGACGATACGGTTCATATCGATACGTAGGGCTGGCATGCCGGTTTTTTCGCTAAAGCCTTCGTAACCGTGGCGCTCTTCGTGGTAAACACGGGCGTCGATTGCGGCTGCGGCAAGGTTGTGGGCAGCTGTCACAGCGTGAATATCGCCGGTCAGGTGCAGGTTCAGCTTTTCCATCGGCGCAACCTGGCTGTAACCGCCACCTGCGGCACCGCCTTTAACACCGAACACCGGGCCCATTGATGGCTGGCGAATACATGCCATCACCGACTGGTTGATTTTGGCCAGACCTTGGGCAAGACCGATGGTGGTTACGGTTTTGCCTTCACCCAATGGGGTCGGGGTGATTGCTGTTACGACAACCAGTTTACCTTCTTCCTTGTCAGCCAAGCGCTTGAGGACAGAAGGTTTCACCTTGGCTTTTAATGTGCCTTGCGGAGTCAAATCTTCAGGTAGCAGGCCAGCCTGCTGAGCGATGAGATCAATCGGAGTGAGCGATGTATCACGGCAAATTTCAATATCACTTTTCATGGACGACCATAACCTCGCATTTGGTAACTTTGTATATATCGCGCAAGCAGGCTTTATGAGTTGCGCAATCGTTTGCGTTGGATTTATACCATAATTTTATCACGGGTAAAGCGATAAATGCGGATAGATATGTCACGAGATTGGTTAATCTTTATGGGGATGTTATTTGGGTAACTGGCTGTATAGATGAAGTTATTGATGGGTAAGGGAAAATCAGGTGTTACTTTTTTGTTTCTGAAACTTGATTTTACTGCCTTGGTAAAGGGCAAAATGTTCTTTATCCTTCCTCTTCTCTCCAGGCCGGACACCCAACAGGTGCCAGCCTAGAAAGAAGAAGGGACAAATACAGTTCGAGGGCTGGTTAACCTAAGTGGCCAAGCACATTGATGTTCTTGTCCTCGGGGATTTCGTTATAAGAAAGCACCACCAGGCCCTTGGCAAATGTTCGGGCATAGCGGGCCAATAGTGGTCTTAATTGCGGCGTTACCAGCAGGATCGGCTTGAAGCCATTTTGCTTGAGCTGCTCTTTGACCGCCGGCATATTCTGCTGCAACTGGGCGAGTAGGCTAGGCTCTACTGGGAAACTGTCCAATGCCGTCTGGCCACCGCTCTGCTGAGACTTGCTTAGCGAGGTCAGCAGCATTTTCTCAAGGTTGTCACTCAAGGTGTAGATGTTGAAATCCTTGCTCGAGCCAACCAGGCTATTGGTCAGCGAGCGTTTGAGCCCACTGCGGATATCGGCAGCGATCAGGATGGGATCTTTGGTGATTTCGCTGCTCTCGACCATGATTGAAGCGATATTGGCGATGTCCTTGATTGGCACTTGATCCACTAGAAGTTGGCGGAATACCCGCATTTGCTGTTGGTGGTTGAGCTGACTGGTCAACGCCTCCATCAGTTTGGGCGCCGAGTTGCCAAGGCGTTCCATCAAGCGCTCGACATCATCGTGGCAGAATAGCTCGGCCAGGTGCTCTTTGATGATTTTACTAAGGTGGGTTGCAATGACTGTTGCGCCATCAACCACAGAATAGCCTTGGTTAAGTGCTTGGGGTTTGTTGGCGGGCTCAATCCACACCGCATCGAGGTTATAAGCAGGATCTTTGCCGAGTACGCCATCAAGTTGGCCGTAAACTTCACCAACCGCAAGGGCCATCAGGCGCTCTGGGTCGATATCACCTTGCGCGATCACTTCACCATGAAGCAATAGGGAATATTGGGTGGGTTTGAGCTTGAGATTATCACGAATCGCAATTTCCGGGATCAAAAAGCCCACCTGTTCGGTGATGGTTTTCCTTACCCCGCGAATGCGCTGGGCCAGCGGCTCGCCTTGGTTCTTGTCGACCAAATTGACCAAACGGTAACCCAACTCTAGAGCAACTGGGTTGACTACCGGTACATCATTCCAGCCCAGAGTCGGGGTATTGTCCTGGGCAATGGCCTCAGCAACAGCTTCGGCCTGCTCGAGCGGCTCGGGATCACTTTCAATCCGTCTTTGCTTCCAACCGGCGTAGGCCAATACTGCCGCAAAGATAAAGAAAGCAAGGTGCGGCATACCCGGCACCAGGCCGATGATCAGCATGATAGCCGACGCAGTAAACAAGGTGGCTGGCGAGGCGAGCATCTGGCGGTGGACATCAACCGAGATATCACCGCTGTCGTTGACCCGAGTAACGATAATGGCAGCAGCTGTCGCCAGTAGCAGCGACGGGATCTGTGCGACGAGGCCATCACCGATAGTAAGTAGGGCGAAACGCTGGAATGCCTCGCTGGCAGCCAAGTCATGCTGCACCATACCAATGGTAATACCGCCCAAGATATTGATGACCAGAATCATCAAACCGGCAATGGCATCCCCGCGGACAAACTTGGAGGCACCGTCCATCGAGCCATAGAAGTCTGCTTCGCGGGCGACCTCTTCACGGCGGGTACGGGCTTGGTCTTGGTCAATCAGGCCAGCGTTCAAGTCGGCATCGATGGCCATTTGCTTGCCCGGCAGGGCATCGAGGGTGAAGCGAGCCGAGACTTCGGAGATACGTTCGCCCCCTTTGGTGATCACCACGAAGTTGATGATCATCAGGATAACGAACACCACGATACCGACGAAATAGTTCCCGCCGACAACCACATCACCGAAAGCCTGGATCACCTTACCGGCAGCATCCCCGCCGAGGTGGCCGTTGAGCAACACCACCCGGGTCGAAGCGACATTGAGGGTCAGGCGCATCAGGGTGGCGACCAGCAAGATGGTCGGGAACACCGAAAAGTCGAGTGGCCGTTTGCTAGATACCGCAACCAGCAACACAATGACTGCCAGTACGATATTGAAGATGAACAGGGCATCGAGCAGCCATGGCGGCAAGGGTAAAATGACCATAGCCAGGATCGCCAGCAGCATGACGGGGATCCCTAGGTAACTGCTGGTCAGGTTCGGAAACAGTTGTTGCAGTTTCGCTTTCATAGGACTTCTAGCTCAAAGTTGACGTTGCTTATTGTTGTTGGTGGTAGTGTTGTTGTATCTGTTGGTTGCACTAATGTTTATTCGGGATCAACAGTTGCTTCGGGATGGCAAAGCTCGGCAATGGTTGGGGCTTTTCCTCTTTACCTTCTTTATAAGCCTTCAGCTGCATTACATAGGTCAGTACATGGGCCACGGCGACGAACAGCGGCCCCGGTATTTCCTGATCTATCCGGGTATTGAAGTAAATCGCCCGGGTCAGCGGCGGCAGGTTTATCACCTCTATCTGGTGCTGCTCGGCAATCGCCTTGATACGCAAGGCCATCTCGTCTTCGCCCTTGGCAACGACAAAGGGAGCACCGGCCCGGTTGAGATCGTACTTGAGGGCGACGGCATAGTGGGTCGGGTTGGTTAGGATAACGTCGGCAGTCGGCACCGAGTTATCGATCCGGCGGCGCGACATCTGTTGCTGGATTTGCCGGATACGCTGTTTGACCTCAGGCCGGCCCTCGCTGTTCTTGTGCTCGTCCTTCACTTCCTGCTTGGTCATCTTGAGCTCTTTGATGTGGTTCCAAAGCTGGTAGGGCATGTCGATCAAGCCGATGAGCAATACCACGATGCCAAAGTAGATCAGTGCCTTGATAATGTGGCTGAGGGTGATCCCCACACCTTGCTCGAACGGTGCCCGCTGGGCGGCGATCAGCGTGCTGAGGTTGTTATCGAGCAGCGTATACAGCACGGTGGAAATCAGCGCTATTTTGAGGATGGATTTAACCAGCTCAACCAGCGACTTGATAGAAAACAAACGTTTGAGACCGGCCAGCGGGCTGATTTTACTCAGTTTAGGCTGGATAGGCTTGAGTGACATAACCCAGCCACCCGGCACCATAGAGGCAAGAATCGTCATGATGATCAGCACCATCGCCATTGGCACGAAGATGCCGGCCAGCAGCAGTACGCTTTCACCGAGCTTGCGGGCCATGATATCGGGCTCCCTGTGCTCGGCAGCACTGAGTTGGTAGTTGATGGTGAACAACTTCTCAGCTTGCTCGCCGAGGAATGGCCCATAGGCCCATAGGAAAAGGGCGATAGCGATGAACAGGACCCCGACCACGAATTCCTTGGAGCGGGCGACCTGACCTTCACGTTTGGCTTTGCGCAGTTTCTGTGGGCTGGGCTTTTCGCTCTTGTCTTGGCTGCTCTGCTGTTGAGACATATTAGTTCCCTCCCATCAGGCGCATCTCACTGAGGATTTGGTGGCAAAGCTCGGCATAAATGCTTGGCAGGCCAGATGTCGATAATAAGACCGCACATAGCCCGAGCATCATGGACATCGGGAAGCCCAGAGCGAAGACATTGAGTGACGGTGCGGCACGGTTCATTACCCCAAAAGTCAGGTTAACGGTGAGCATTGCGGCAATTGTCGGTAGGGCGATGGTGACCGCAGCGGTCATCATCCAGCCGAAGAGATCAATCAAACGGGCAAAAGAAACCACGTCGAAGCCGCCACCTACCGGGTAGCGCTCGAAGCTCTGGACGATGATATCTACAGCAACCAGATGGCCATCAAGGGCAAGGAACAGCAGGGTAGTGAACATCAAAAAATAGTTTCCCAGCAAGGCGACGGTGACCCCGTTGGCAGGGTCATTCATCATTGCCATCCCAAGGCCCATTTGCATCGACATGATCTGGCCAACCATCGCCATGGCGGCAAACAGGAATTGTAGGCACATACCGAGCAGCGCGCCGATGACAATTTGTTCTCCTGCCAGCGCTACAGCCTTGAGTGATACTGGGTCAACCGCGGGCATAGGTGGTAGCAGCGGCGCGGCAATCAGGGAAACAGACAGCGCCAATAGCAACCGGGTCCGGTTGTTGATATGCGCATTGCCGATAAATGGCATGGTCATGAAGGCGGCCGAGATGCGGAAAAAAGGCCACCACAACTGGCCGGCTATGGCGGTGATTTCGGCAAAGGTCAGGTTTACCAAGCTATCAGCTAACGACATTGGCAATCGTATGGAACAGCGAGGTAAAAAAGTCACTGATGTTGCGTAGCAACCACGGGCCGGCAAATATCAGCATCAGCAAGGTGGTGAGCAGCCTTGGCAGGAAGCTCATGGTCTGCTCGTTGATTTGGGTCGTCGCCTGAAATACGGCGACCACCAAGCCAACCAGCAAGCTCGGGCCGATCAGGATAACCACCATTGAGATGATCATATAGATGGCATCGGCATACAGGTTAGCAGTTGCATCGATCCCCATTACAAGCCTCCGAAACTGGCTGTCAGGCTACCGACAGTCATGGTCCAGCCATCAACCATCACAAACACCATCAGTTTGAACGGCAGTGAGATGATAAGCGGTGACAGCATCATCATACCCATGGCCATCAGCACGCTGGCGACAACGATATCGATGATCAAGAATGGAATAAACAACATGAAACCGATCTGGAAAGCGGTCCTTAGCTCACTGAGTACGAAAGCCGGCATCAAAACCGCAAAGCTGATCTCTTCAGGCTCGAGATCGAGTGGGTCTCCGGCAATCCGCAGCATCTGCTCGAGGGAGTTCTCATAGGTTTGGGCCAGCATGAATGCCCGTACCGGCTTTTCAGCCTCGGCGACGGCCTGCTGCAGGGTGATATCGCCATTGTCATAAGGCATATAGGCATCGGTATAGATGGGATCCCAGACCGGCTTCATCAGCAGCATGGTCAGGGTCAGGCCGATACCGATCAAGATCCGGTTTGGCGGGCTTTGCTGCAGACCCAGTGCCTGACGGAGGATCGCCAGTACTACAATGATACGGGTGAAACTGGTCATCATCAGCAGCATGGATGGCAGAAAACTCAGCGCCGTCATCAGAAGTAGGATCTGGACCTTGACCGAGTATTCCTGATTGCTTTCGCCGTCAAACACTGACATAAAAGCAATCCCCTGATCGGCCAATGCTTGGCCGGAAAAGCCAAGCATTAGCGCCACAAAAGGCAGCAATTTAAGCCAAACCGGCATATGTGTTTTATGCCGTGACGTCATGCAGGGCATCTTCGGCAATATCAGTCAGGCGCAGGCCGTATTTGTCATTAACCACTACGACTTCGGCATGGCCCAATAGGCGGCCATTTACCTTAACATCTAGCGGCTCGCCATTGAGCTTGTCCAGCTCAATCACCGAGTTTGGGCCGACAGTCAACAGTTCACCTAAAGCGATGTCGGTGCTGGCAACTTCCAGCGTGACCGTTACAGGGATCTGGCGGAAGAAACCAAGGTCACGTGGCGCGTGTGCTGGCTGATCCAACGTCTCTGATGCAGCTGGCGTCTCAAAGATGTCTGCGACATCGGCATCAATATTCAGATCACCATCAAGCAGGTGTTGGATGTTTTGTTCGTTCATAATCAGTGTCGCTCCTGAGGAGTAATATTATCGATAACTTGCAAGACCAAATGACCATTGCGCTCAACGACATGGGCTTGGTAGAGCGGTAACGTACCGGCGTGGACATCGACCACTTCTTGGATATCGGTCGTGATGATGTCGCCCACCTTCAAGTTGATGACTTGGTCGAGGGCCAGGGTCTGACGACTCAGTACGGCATTGAGGCGAAGCGGTACCTGCTTAAGGTGCATCTCTCGCAGGTTATCGACTTTCGTCGGTTCGGTTTGGGTAGCAACGTCCTTTGCGGTTAGTTGGAGCAGGAGGTCATCATCAAGGTGGAGGTGAATTTCCCCGTAACTTTGCTCTATCTGGATCGCAAATTTGGCGTGCAGTACGCCATTGCTGAATGCAGGTTGCTCGTTGGAAACCTGCCATTGGTGGCTGATCTCATTGAGTAGGGTCGCAGCAAGTCGGGCTTGAACGCGTTTCTCACTGGCGTTCATTGGCTGCACTTTGGTTTGCTCAATCGTCCCTTCTTCGTTGGGTTCGATATCATTTTCCCCCTGTATTTCGTTAGCCGTGCCATTGCTGACATTGTTCGCTACAGTAAAACAGGGGGTCCCGCCATAGAATGCTTCGGCAATTAGGTGGGTGAGTGGTTGGGAAATACTGATAAGACACTGGCCACCAAATGCATTATGGCTAAAGCAAATTGGTTCTCTGTCAATTATTTCCTCGTAGCTGACATCCAGCCCATAACTGAGGAGTTTGACATGGCAATCCGTTCGTCGGGTCATGTTGTTCAGTGTTTGCTCTAGTGCTTTTACCGACTGGGAAATATAAGGCGATAAAGACTGCTGAGCAGCATTTAAAGGTCTTCCTAATGAACGAATATCGATAGGGAATACATTCTTTGAACTATGTATATTCCTCGGTTTGACTTTATTCTTGCTAATGCTCGGTTTCATTAATAATCCCGAAGATATAAAAGTTAAACTTAATAGCTTAATAAGCTCAATAAATTGCTTGTATCTGTCAGGCGATTATTTCTATCAGCATTTTGTCAGTAATTCAAATGCTTGTAAATAAGTGTCAAATTTCTGCAAATTAAATTTTTTAAATGAATTTTTAATTATTTGATGAATCAAGATC
>NZ_JACSOF010000121.1:0-20110 GCF_014349205.1 Photobacterium sp. BZF1 | reverse complement strand
CCCAGTACCCAGTACATGAGATCACAGAAAAGCTTCGTAACAAAGGCGTTGATGTACGTTTTGGTATTCACCCAGTTGCGGGCCGTCTACCGGGTCATATGAACGTTCTATTGGCTGAAGCGAAAGTCCCTTATGACATCGTGCTTGAAATGGACGAAATCAATGACGACTTCACTGAAACCGATGTCGTGCTGGTTATCGGTGCAAACGATACGGTGAACCCGGCGGCAATGGAAGATCCAAATAGCCCGATTGCTGGTATGCCAGTATTGGAAGTGTGGAACTCGAAGCACGTTATCGTCTTTAAGCGTTCGATGAACACAGGTTACGCTGGTGTTCAAAACCCATTGTTCTTCAAAGAAAACTCGCAGATGTTGTTTGGTGATGCCAAAGAGTCTTGTAATAAGATTCTTGAGCACATCTAACTACAGACTCGTTTATGTTATCGTAACTTAAAGGGAGCCATGTGCTCCCTTTCTTTTGTTCTGTATGTAGTGATAAATTAAAAATAAACGATGTAAATAATTTATAATTGCTTGTTAGTTATAATAAATTATCGATAAAATTAAGTTTCTATATCTCATTGCCGTTTGATTATCGAAGCTGATAATCACGTTTTGAATGCACATTTATCCATCAGGCTAATGACAAAGCCCTGACATATCCCCAAAGCGGGGTGATAGACTTCACTTTATGAAAAAAATCGTCTTACTGATCTCATTGTTGCTTGCTGGCACCCACACTGCCTCGGCAAAGAATTTACCTGAACGTCTTAATGGTGTTCGGGCTGAACTGTTAGCAAGCGAGGCAGTAGCGACGTATGATTTCAGACAGCTACAAGGTCAATTTCCAACGCAACTGCTGATACCCTCATCTCTGTTGCCACAGTCATCGACTTATCCCCTGAAATCGCTTCAGCGCCTTTACAATAGCTCGTTGAGCTGTAAAGGGCCTTGGCCGGTTACCCCCTTACTCACTCAGCCTTTGGTGTTCACTCGCGCTATTTGTAACAATACTGTGCTACCTATCGGCTGGTTTGCTAGGGCGGGGTACATTCATCCAGGTGGGGGGAGTTATGCCTCAAGGTACTTGGAGAAGCATCCTGATCTCAAAGAGAAATTAGGTGACTTTCTTCATATCCAAGAGCGAGACCTAGCCCCGACGAATACTGCACTTGGGCGTTTGCAACGGATGAGTCGCGATGAAATACAGGTCTATATTGCTGGGGCAGAAGCCTTCATTTCGAATGGTGAGCTTTGGATACGCAATGGCAACGAATACAATATCTATGATCAGCCGAGGTGGTCGCCTGTTCTGAGCCAGTTTGATGTGAACTTCACTCGGCTAGATACGACGAGCTTTTGTATCTTGAAAAGCGGCAACATTTGCTGGGAAGAAGAAGATAAATCACATCTTACCTTCTATCTTTTAGTCGGGTTGCTGGTTGTTAATGTCAGCCTACTATTCGGTTGGGGTTTTTATCGTTGGCGTATCCGCCGCCGGGCGATGCAAGAGAGAATGCTGGTACTCCAGATTCTGACTCACGAACTGCGTACGCCTATCGCCAGCTTGGCAATGACCGTGGAAGGTTTTCGCAGACATTTTGATGCGCTGCCGGAAACCCTATATGATGAGTTTAGGCGCTTGACAGAAGACTCAAGGCGCTTGAGACAGCTTGCTGAAGCAAGTAAAGATTACTTACAAGCGAATCAACAAGAGTTGAGTGTACAACATGTTGATTCGTTTAATGAGTGGGTTGAGTACCTGAGTGAGCCGTATGAGGTAACGCTGGAGCTTGCTGAGGATCGCCCTGTAGATGTAAATATTTATTGGTTGGGCACTTGTATCGACAATTTGTTGTCTAATGCCCATAAGTATGGCGTTAAGCCTGTAAAATTAACATCATCGTATTCTAACGGAAAACTTATTGTAAGCGTTTCAGATAACGGTCAGCTTGGTTCTAAAGACTGGGCAAGATTAAGAAAGCCATTCGTCAGCGAACGCGGGCTAGGGCTTGGACTTACAATCGTTGAATCGATGATCCGAAGAATGGGGGGGCGAATGAAGTTAGTTGGCCCTCCGACCACTTTTATATTGGAGATACCGTGTGAATCAAACTCTGCTTCTGGTTGAAGATGACCGCAACCTTGCTGATGGTTTACTCGAGAGCTTAAAAGGGGCAGGTTACCACTGCCTATATGCTGATTGCGCGTCGAATGTTGCTGAGCATTGGGCTCAAGCTGATCTCGTTGTACTTGACCGTCAGTTACCTGAAGGGGATTCCCTAAGTTACTTAGGTGACTGGTTGAAAATCAAACATGTACCTGTGATTTTGCTGACTGCGATGGTGTCAGTGTCTGACAAAGTCATTGGTTTAGATTCTGGTGCTAAAGACTACCTCACCAAGCCTTTTGCTGAGGAAGAGTTACTTGCTCGTATTCGTCTTCACCTTCGCTCTGGTGCGCCAGAGGCTGTTCCGAGTAATACGGTTTCAGTTGGCGATATTACTATTGATCTGGATAGCCGTGAGGTCATTCAGGGTGGTGACGCTGTCACTTTGACGCGTACAGAGTTCGAGCTTTTGGTCTTTTTGGCGAAGAACGCGGGGCGCGTGTTTACCCGTGATGAGCTACTCGATCAGGTATGGGGTTACAACCATTACCCGACAACTCGTACTGTAGACACCCATATTCTTCAGTTGCGACAAAAGCTGCCAGGTATTGAAATTGAGACCCTCCGTGGTGTGGGCTATCGAATGAAATCCGCATAAGATGTCACACTTCTCGATTGCTTGTTCTCTGTTAGTTTTGCATTCGGCGCTATGGGCGCCGAATGCACTAGCTAACTGGTTTGTATCGCAAGATGTGTTTACTATGGCCCATCAAAAACTACTCGAGGGTAAAACTAACGAGAGTTTTGGTGCCATGGTACAAGCTTGGCAGCAGGCCCCTAACGTTGAACAGCAAAACAATCTTAATGATCTGATTCAGCTCGCAATTACTGAGGATTGTGGGCGAAGTCTTGATACCACAGCGCTGCCGCCATGGCTTACTAGCTTGGTGATCCAACGTGAAATGATTCAAAATCAGAACCAAGTTTTGCCTCGCCTTGCGATTACCGGGACTTCAGAACAGCGCATTACCAACATTGACTTTATTCGTTGGCCGGAGCAATCCGTCCTATCGGCCACACCTAAAACGGATAAAGGGGGCTACTTTTCGCTTGAAACCAAGCGACTAGAAAAAGCGAGCAGTGAAGGCCTGTACCAAATGATCATCAGTGCTGATGGTGAAGAGAGTTACAAGACCTGGGTGATCTTAACTCGGCCTCAAAGTAAGCAGCGAATTGGTTGGGTTGATAGCCAAAATTGGCGGATAGAACGAAACGGTTTGCCGGACAAGGTTTGCCCATCGCCTGTTTTATCTATGAACATTTATGATCTTAATGACACTTCCTGGACACCGCTGTGGACGGAGAATGTCGATGGCAAACTGCCGACTACCTTACCGGATGTTGATTTGCCAGATGGACGGTATTGGCTGAGTGTCGGAATCATTCATAGTCGATGGCAGGGTGAAATCGCTGTACGTGATATTCAAAGTATTACGAGACCGGTAGAGCATTCGGAGATGTAAAGTCGATTTCACATCTTCTTTTTGCTTCTAAGTGCGGATTTAAAATGTTGAATATAAAGTCTTATATTCACCTAGTGAAAATTTACCCTTAAACATGTATTTTCATTGCAACTTTTAAGGTGTATTATTAATGCATCTTTAAAGTGGGTGATGAAACCATGATGCAAATTCTTGATAGCGAAAAAGAGCAGAAGATCCTGCCTTTATTTCGTTTAGCCTTCCGACCATTTTTCTTAGCTGCCAGCTTATTGTCTGTCGTTTCTATGCTCCTCTGGGGGCTGTTCTGGGCAGGGAATGTTTCTCTTGCAAGCTATATGTATAGTAATCCGGTGTGGTGGCACAGCCATGAAATGCTGTTTGGGTTTACTGGGGCTATCATTATTGGCTTTCTATTAACGGCTGTTCAAAACTGGACGGGTAATCCTGGGGTTAGGGGCTGGAAGCTTGCTATCATCTTTGCGTTTTGGTTAATCGCAAGATTAGCCATGTTTTCAAGTACACCTAACGTAATTTGGATGCTCATTGATTTAACTTGGATGCCGCTGGCTGCTGGTTTCCTTGCCCATCCGATTATCATTCGCCGTCAATGGAATAACTTGTTTTTTGCACCGTTAATTGTATTGATGACGGTGCTAAACGCTCTATTTCACCTTATAGCTTTAGGATTAGTTGATATTCCTTTACGTACAGTGTCTTTTGCCACCGTTATGGTGATAAGTGTGATTGTACTGGTAGTCGGAGGCCGTGTGATTCCGTTCTTCACTTGGCGGGGTACGCAAACAGAGCAAATCACACGCATCAAATGGTTGGAATACGGGGCGTTGGTGCCAAGTTGGTTATTGCTACTGAATGTTCTTTTACCTGTACCTGAAAACATTTCAGTATTTACGCTTCCAACATTGCTCATTGTGACAGCTTTGATGAATCTAATCCGCTTCATACGTTGGCGTAGCCTATCCACAGCAAAAGTTCCGCTACTATGGCTGCTGCATTTTGCGTATCTGGCCATGGTAATTGGTATGTTACTACTCGGGCTACACTTCTGGTCGGGTAGTGTGGGATATAGTCTCGCTTTACATACGCTAACGGTCGGTGGGATCGGTTGTATGATCTTAGCAATGATTGCCCGTGTTTCATTAGGCCATACAGGACGAGCACTACAACTTAAACCTCTGATGGTGGTGGCTTTTGCTGCATTGATACTGGCGACATTATCACGTACGTTGTTGATTGCTCTCTATCCTGCCATCACAATTCAGGCATACGTTGTATCGGCAGGGTTATGGGCGTTTTCGTTCGCAATTTTTACAGCCGTGTATTATCCGGTCTTGTCCAAGCCACGCTTAGATGGACGCCCAGGATAACGGCAAATAGCAGGTGACAACGTGAGCGCAAGTCAATAAACTATGCGCTCTATTATTTCGGGTATGATGATTTATGTTTAACAACACTCCGACACTGACTCACGCGCAGCAACAAGAAGCGGCAGAAAAAATTCATGAGCTGATGGCACAAGGGATCAGCAGTGGTGAAGCGATTATGATAGTGGCTAATGCCATTCGTGAAGCTGAAGCAAAAAAAGCAGAGTCGGACGACGAGCAGGAATAAATTGTCTTATCCCTGATACGAATCTATGAAACGGGTGCCATTTGGTGCCCGTTTTTTCATCAAATCGTGCAATAAATCCCAGTTGTTTGTGTGGGAATGAGTACAATCATTCTTTGAAAGAGTGAATCACATCCTGAATTTCAATATGGCCTAATTTTGTTTGGGTGTGGTCGTGTCAGATTTAGATGAAGGAGGGAAGGATGAATAACCGTTACCTCAAGGCTCGTACATTGGCCCGAGCCAAGCACACAGGACAGATGTACGGTGACGTTCCATATTATATCCATCTCGATGCAGTTTCTCGTTTAGCCAGCCCTTTTGGCACTGATGCCATGATAGTGGCTCAACTGCATGATGTACTTGAAGATACTGAAACCACGATTGATGAACTAGCGGCTGATTTCGGTTTCCTGGTTGCTGATGCTGTTGGTTATATGACAGATGATAAATTAGAGAGTCGGCAAGATAGGAAGCACCAAATCAATCAACGATTGGCTATTTTAGATACTGTAGAAGAAGCTGCAAGAATCGCTTTAATAGTTAAAGCGTGTGATCGGTTAGCTAATGTGCGGGCGAGCTTATATAGCAATCATCATTACTATCAACTTTATCAAGAAGAACACCAAGCATTTAAGCAGTCTGTCTATCGTAAAGGGTTATGTGAAGCCATTTGGTGGGAATTAGACAACTTACTTCGTTATTCAGAAGCATCATAAGAAAAGGGCTCATTGTGAGCCCTTTTCATTTTGTGACGTTAAGTGACTAAACTGTCGCTTGAAGTTACTCTTCGTCGTAAATCGTTGGAATCGGTTGGCGTTTATGCTGCGTGGCCTTGAAGATCCCAACTAGGCGGTCAGATACAACTTGGTCGACTGGCTTACCTTCAAGGAAGTCATCAATTTGATCGTAGCTAACGTTAAGGGCATCTTCGTCAGCTTTTTGAGGTGCTAATTCTTCCAGATCGGCTGTTGGTACTTTACGTACTAGTAACTCTGGAGCGCCTAGTTTGGCTGCCACTTGACGAACTTGGCGTTTGTTCAAGCCAAATAATGGAGCAAGATCGCAGGCACCATCGCCGAACTTAGTGTAAAAACCCGTAATGTTTTCAGCCGAATGATCAGTTCCCAAAACCAAACCGCCCACTAATCCAGCGATTTCATACTGGGCAATCATGCGTGTACGCGCTTTTACATTACCTTTAACAAAGTCTATTGCTCCTTCGCTTTCTGGAGTAAGGCCAGTTCCCTCCAAGGCCAATAGCGTACTGGCGTGAGTACCATCGACACCGTCTTTAATATTGACGCTTACAGAGTGGGTGGGTTTGATGAAAGATAGGGCAAGCTGAGCTTCATCTTCGTCTTTTTGTTCGCCATAAGGCAAGCGAACAGCGATAAATTGGTAATCGTCGGTATTTTCTGAAGCATTTAGGCTTTCAACAGCCAACTGTGAAAGGCGGCCAAGCGTGGTTGAATCAACACCACCACTGATACCCAAAACCAGTGATTTGCATCCTGACTGTTTGAGTTTCTTTTGAATAAACGCAATGCGGCGTTCAATTTCAAAGTCGACATCAATTTCTGGTAATACGCGCATTTCATCGCGAATTAACTGTTCCATAATGAATCAATCCTCAGGGGCTTGCCCAATTTGTAACCATATAGCGTCATTTAATGCAAAAAAAAGATGAAATGCATTAAACCTTTTGCAAAATATGCGATAACTCTATGTAAGGATCAATCCTCTTACGTTAAATAAGTAAAATAAACAGTAAAACGGCATAAAAAAAGGACATTCCAGTCATGACAGCATCAATTGCCATCTTCGGCAGTGCTTTTAACCCACCAAGTCTTGGCCACAAGTCAGTGATTGAGCGACTAGCGCATTTTGACACAGTGATTTTACTACCAAGTTATAGCCATGCTTGGGGAAAGCAGATGTTGGACTACGATTCGCGCTGCAAACTGGTTGAAGCCTTCATTGAAGATGTATCCCAGGACAACCTTGAGCTTTCACAACTTGAAAAAGAGATCGCAGTAGGGGATGAAGCTATTACAACGTTTGCTGTGCTAGAAGCATTTGAAGAAAAGTATCCAGAAGCAAACCTTACCTTCGTCGTTGGTCCAGACAATTTTTTGAATTTTGGTAAGTTCTTTAAGGCCGAAGAGATCATGCAGCGTTGGCAGGTGCTTGCTTGCCCTGAAACCGTTAAGGTTCGCAGTACCCAAATTCGAGAGCAAATTATCAATAGTCGCACAATTTCACATTTAACAACCAAGAAGGTTGCTACAATGCTGAATGAAAAAAAGTGGTATACCAAATAGGTAAATAAGGTATTAAATTATTTTGTTATGGCTTTGATTAACTTGTCATCGTCGCTGTGTTGAATGGTTGTATTGAATGGTTGTGTTGAGTTTTTCATCTGGATTATTGTTGTCAGCAATTTACTTTAACAGTTCGGCATGTATTGCGCCTCTCCATGGTGAATCGACTCAGCCTGTGACAGACACTCAACATTCTCAACAGGTTGAGTGCACGACGACTTATACCGCCCCCGCAAATAATGGTTATGATTCTGGTATTGCGTTATCTGAGCCGTATCTAGAGTGGAATGCTAAAGAGAAACAGAAAGAAAGCTTTTGGGATAACTGGGCCCGACAATTCGACTCGCCTTTTGTCTCTTCAAATGTCTCAACCAGCTTTTACGGCCTAGGCGTTTGGATGCCAGATAAGTTTGCCGAGGATGACTTGTTGGATGTTGAAGAGGTTAAAGAGCTGATCAAGAAGTACGGGCTACAAATGAGCTTTGGTATCGGAGGAGAAAACGGTAAGTCTCCTCGTTTACGTTTTGATTATCGCTGGCATGAAGACCGTGACTTAGAGGATGTCTTCATTCAAGTAGAAATTCCTTTCCAGTAATCTCTTCTCTTAATACTCAATGGCTTTTGATGCTAATTTGTTCGTATCAAAGCCCTGCAACTTCACTTCATGAAATGAAAGTGTTTTCAAGTCTGGGAAGCGTTCTGACATGATTTCATGGTCTCTCGTTGTCGCGTAACTGTGATGAATAACACCAAATCCACTTGGGTAGGGAGTATTCCATAATTGACTATTGGCGACCAAGCTAGACGTCATAAATTGTCCGATATAAGTGACTTCATCTTTGGTGATGTCAAAATAAATCGCGAGATCTTGATTGGATTTTGAACGGACAGTTTTGCGACCGTTACTTCCTTTAAATTGTACTTGGTTGATTTCGTATTGTCCTATAGGAAGTTCCGCCACGAAAAGTTGGCCTTTATCACTTTCGTTTTCAAAATCAGACTTGGTCTGAGTGTTAGTTAGCGTGATTTCTTCCGCCTTACCGACTGGGCGAATTGATAGGGTAGTAATGATACCTTCACCTGTTGAGGGCCATAACGTTGTGACGCCTAAACTGCCTGCAAGATAGCCGGTATCACTTGTTTCATTAGCGATAGATTCTGGCACGTCAATATAGATGCCGGAACTACATCCCCAAATCACAAAGCATAATGTAAGAGTAATGAAGCGTTTCATTTGTTGCGTCCTTGCAATGGTGAAGCTGATCGTATGGTACACGTTAGCTAACGTTAATTACTATTAAACATGATACATAGTGAATAAGACAGTTATGTAAACGAAATTTGTTAATTTGATCCGTGAAATTAACCACCTAATAATCAGTTTCGCCCCGAAGAGGGCAATTTCAGCATAGTTGCATGAGAATGCTTCTTGCCTTAAGGTACCGAGCAAAATTACTGCCTGAAAATTCTAATGAGTCTTGTTGTTATTCAAAAAATAAAGTCTGCTTTTTGTCTCGGTGATCGAGAGGGGCTTGCGTTCAAGTTATTTTCTTCATTTGCGATTAGCCTGTTCATTATCTTGTTGCTGCAGAACCTTGCCGAGGCGGCAATGGTCAGAGTGATGCTACACGTTCCTGAGAAGATAAAGGCTGAAATGATGGAAATGGCTTATCAGGCAGAAGTCAATATCCGAGAAGGGGATATGGATGAATTAGCTGATTGGGAGAGGGGGCAGAAATACTATTTGTTTGTGTTAGATAAGGATCAACAGGCAATTAGTGGCAGAGACATGCACCCACATTTTGAATTTAAGCTTCAATATGCTCGTGATATAGATACGGTTTTTGATAACGAGGTTAACCAGCCAATCATTGCCATTCCACTACAGACTGGCCATACCATTTATATTCAATTTCCGCACCACCACCATCCGGCGCGATTTTTTACTTACTATTTTACAGTTATCAAAGTCGTCATTGCGGGACTGATACTAGGGGTTCTGTCTATGCTACTCGCTAGGCACTTACAACAGCCCTTGAATAAACTTCAGGTTGCAAGTCAGCGGCTAGCTGAGGGGGATTTCTCGGTAAGGGTGAGCCATGAAGTTGGGGAGACGGTGACAGAATTTGCCGCTTTGGCTAATAGTTTTGATCATATGACCCGGCGGATTGATGCTTTGTCTGAAAAGCAAAAGAGTCTGATCCGTGATGTGTCACATGAACTGAAGACACCTTTAGCGCGTCACGACCTAGCATTGCATTTACTGAGAAGAAAGTTGCCTGAAGAGCAGCAAGGCTTATTAGATCGGCTAGAACGAGAGTCTTGTGAAATGAACGCTCTTGTCAGTGAGATTCTGGAATATAGCCGATTAGAGAATGCCAGCTATCAACTTAAGCTGCATCCTATCGATCTGTCTAGTTTGTGTGTACTCCAAGTAGATAAAATGAAAGATGAATTGTTGAATGGACAGACATTAGCGTATTACAGCAGCCAGAGTGAAGTGTTAGCGATAGCGGATAACAGTTTGGTCCTTCGAATATTGAATAATTTAATAGGCAACGCAATCAAGTATGCTGGTGAACACGCAAACATCAGTGTCTCGGTGAGGTCTTTGAAGGAAGAAGGGGTTGAAATGTGGGTAGAAGATAACGGTAAAGGTATCTCTATTCAGAATATCGCCACCATTTTTGACCCTTTTACCAGGATAGAGTCTTCTCGGGTAAAACAAGCGGGCGGATACGGCCTAGGATTGGCGATTGTCAAAGAGGCCGTCACGATTATGAATGGCACAGTTAAAGCCGAAAATCTTGATGAGGGGTTTCGGGTAAAAGTGCAATTGCCCAGTGCTATGTAAAAAAGAAAAGCCCGATGCAATGCATCGGGCTAACTGTTATTTCTTTAAACGCTCGACATCGATGACGTTTTTGAATTTGCCTGCTTTGCTGAAAATGTAGTCTACGTCAGGCGGAAAATCTTTATTGCTTTTGGCATGCTTCATCATGTCGAATACCGTGAACTCAGTCATCACAGCATACTGGTATTCTTTGAAGTCACCTTCTTCAGCTTGCAAGGTAGGGTCATAGTACTTATCACCTTTGCGAATAATCGCATGGTCTACAACCTCTTCGTCACAACGGTAGCCAAGCACGTAGCGATCGCCTTTTCCGTAGATGACATTCATATAGCTGTTATAGAAACATTCGCCCTCGGTTGTCGTACAAGACTCAAGGGTTTCCTCATCCATTGCAGATACGGTAACAAAACGCATTTTATCTGCTTTGAGGTTAAGGGCTGTCAACTGCTGACGAACGTTATCTAGGTTTACTTCTGTCACTTCAAATGTACCGATAAATTTTAAAAACGCTGCATTATACCTCTCCGTTGTAAAAATGACACTTTTCCCGTATGGCGATCTTATAAAAACGGTAACTTGACGTTCATTGACACTTCTTTACGAATGCAAAGAATGTAAATTAACTGCAAATGGTAATACTTATCACTTATATTCCTGTCAGCACAAAAATGCATGTGGGTACAATCAAGCCGCCTACCTATAAATCAATAACATGGCGCTGTATCTCAAACGATTTGGAGTAACGGAATATGTTTAACAAAAGTCAATTGACTTTACTTATTGGTGCCATCCTAGCGGCACCTGCTGTTTATGCTCAAGAGCACACTGCAACAACTGATGTTGATGAGCACATGGTTGTTACAGGTCGTGATTATGGTTACAAAGCCGATACCAACACGACAGCGATGCGTATTGAAGCAAGCCAACTTGAAACAGCAGGGCAGGTGTCTGTCATTGGTGAGCAGTTGATTGATGAACAGCGTGCCAGTTCACTGGATCAAGTTTTACAGAATGACTCAAGTGTTTCGATTGGCGATAAAACCCGTAACCGAGTGACCTACTCATTGCGTGGTTTTGAATTGCAAAGTGGCAGTGGTTTCCTTCGAGACGGCAAACAACACTGGTCTCATTATCGTCAGCCGATTGAGTTGCTAGAGCGAGTGGAAGTGGTAAAAGGCCCTTCAGGCTTGCTATATGGTAAATCAGCCCCTGGTGGTTTGATTAATATGGTTTCGAAGAAACCAACCTATGAAACGCAAGTCAATGTGAGTCAAGACATTGGTTCTGATAATGAGTCTCGTACTGTAGTTGATGTCAGTGGAGCGCTTAACGAAGCGCAGACATTGCGAGCTCGAGCTATTGTTTCTCAGCAAACCTATGACAACTGGCGTTCCTACACAGATGGCAGTACACCATCAACAGAACGTTTTGTGGGTGGCTTATTTGTTGATTATGATGTCAATGACAACGTTACTGTCTCTGTTCATTACGACAAAACTCGCGATAAAGGCAATGTAGATTCTGGTGCGTACGTTAAAGACGGCAAGGTGGTTCTGGGCAATGAGCATATTTGGGATGCCCAGTGGTCAGAGATTGAAAACAATGTCGAAAACTACGGTATTGATGTCAATGCTCAGCTAACTGATGTATGGCGTATGTCGGCAAGCTACAACCATCAAAACTTCTTGCGTCACGATACAGAAAGTTTCTCCAAGCCTGAAACCTATGACCCGGCAACTGGTACATTTGAATACCAAGGTTACGATCGTTTAGATGATTGGCAGTATGATACCGCGTATCTAGACTTTGTCGGTGAATTCACCGCTTTGGGTGTCGACCATCAGGTATTGGTTGGCTCCAACTGGTTAGGTTATTACTACCTTGGCAAGACAGACTCAATTAAAGGGTTAACTGGTGAAGTTGGAAAACCACTCGAGAAACCTGAGGGTTTAAGCTACAAGAATGCGGGACCAAAAACACCTACTGAACGGGACTCGTACGGCTTCTACATTCAGGATATGGTAACGTTTAACGACCAATGGCAGGCATTGGCAGGTCTTCGTTACGACCGAGAAGAAACCAAAGGCAAAGATCTTGTTGAAGATGCGCTGACACCGAAAGTAGCGGTGATTTATCATCCGCGGAGCAATGGTTCAATTTATGCGTCTTACTCGGAAAGTTTTGAGCCGCAAGGTGAGGTTGTAAGTGGTCGAGGTAAAGAGTACCGCAATGATGGTGAGCATCTGAAACCACGTACCGGCAAGCAGTATGAAATTGGCACCAAATGGGAACTCTTTGATGAACGTTTGTTTGTAACTGGTGCTGTTTTTGATATTGCACTGGAAGATGTTGCTCTTGATATTCAGCATTCAGACGGTACTTATACGAAAACGCAAGGCGGTGAACAAGTACACCGCGGTGCTGAGTTCGCATTGCAAGGTTACCTGACTGAACGTTTCTCACTGCACGGTAACGCGATGTACCTAGATGCTGAGTATAAGAGCCATGCAGATTATCAGGGTAACCGCCCGGCAGATGTACCAGAGTTTGGCGCGACAGTTTGGTCTCGATATGCGTTTGAGAACAATACCAATGTTAATCTTGGGTTGACCTATGTTGGCGAGCGTTACGGCGATGATGCTAACACGTTCAAGAAAGATGCTTATACACGTGTAGATATGGGTATCTCCCATACTATCCATTATGATCAGAATCTCGATTTCATTGCGCGCTTCAATGTGGAAAATGTCTTTGATACCGATTATATGATGGGTGGCGACAATACGAATGTAACGCTTGGCGAAGGCCGTAACTACATGGCTACGTTACAAGTACGTTACTAATTGATTAATAAAGGGGGAGGGCACTGTGCTTCCCCCTTTGCTTTTTTATTAATTAATGTAAATCCAAATGATATCGATTTTCATTTGGTGTATATTGATTCCCACTCATCGACTAGCACTCGGTGAGTTTATTTGTTTTTGGTATAGCCTTCATAGATTGAAGATTTTTAACGTTTACTAGTGCATTGATTTTAAAATGAATATCAAGAAAACAAGCCTCGCGCTTTTGGTACTTAGCCTTACAGCTGGCGTGCAAGCCAGCACATTGGGTGAAGCCCGACACCTGGAAAGTTCAATGAATGCCGCATCGGCAACTAGCCAGAAGAAAATTGACCGCAGTGCGGAAGCCACGTTGTCAATGAAAGCTGAAATTGAGCAGCTTCAGGAAGAAGTTCAAAACCTACAGGTTTACCGTGACCATCTTGCCAACTTGGTTAATAGCCAGAATCAAGAAATGACGAGTCTAAACCAGCAGATCGAAGGCATTAAAGATACCCGACAGGGTGTCGTGCCGCTGATGTACAGCATGCTCAATGGCCTAAAAACCAATGTTGAATCAGACAAGCCTATTCGTAAAGAGCAGCGTCTGGTACGTATCGAAAAGCTAGAAAAAATGATGGTACAGGCTGATATCAGTGACGCTGAAAAATACCGTCGTATTCTGGAGGCATACCAAATTGAGCTAGATTACGGTACCAAGATGGGTATCTACCAGGGGCAGGTTGCACTTGGTGACGGTACAATCGAAGCGGATATGCTTTACCTTGGTCGCGTTTCTCTTGTTGCTCGCAGTCTTGACGGAACCAATTACTGGTCATGGAACGATAAAGAGTCGGTATGGCAATCGCTCGATCACTCTTTTGCATCAGATATTAACAAAGCCTTTGCAATTGCCTCCAAACAAGCCGCGCCTAGCCTAATTACACTGCCAGTATCAGTTAACGTGGAGACTAAGTAACATGAAAATCAAAGCGTTAGTGGCAGCATTGTGCCTATTCTCTGTACCTCTGGCTTCTGCCAATGCCTCGTTAGTACAAGACACCCGACAAGAAGCCAAAGTTCAGCAGCAACACAATGCTGAACGAGAGCAGGGTTTCAAAATGACCGAGCAAGAGTTTAAGTCGCAGCGTGATGCTTTGCTCAAGCAGCGTCAGCAACTTCAAACTGAAACGGACCAGCTAAGCACGACATTCAGCAAAAATGAAAACGAACTAGCAAAACTTGAAGAGCAGCTTCGCTTAGAAACGGGCAGCTTGGGTGAGTTGTTCGGTGTTGTTCGTCAGGCCGCAAAAGATCTTGATTCGGAAATGGGCTTCTCGGTAACGGGCGTTGACCGTAATGAATACCGCAAAGTAATCGACAGCATTGTTGAAGCGAGAACGCTTCCTTCACTAGAAGAACTGACTGGTTTGTGGAAAGGGCTAGAAGAGCAAATCAATGCCAGCCGTGAATTGCGTGCAGTATCAGTGCCTTTCATCGACGGACAAGGCAAAATGTCTAACGTTGATGCATACCGTTTGGGCAGCCTTGGCCTAATTGGCGAACAAGGTTACCTGGCATGGGACGGCAAGCGCGAATCGGCCAAGCCATATCTGAAACAGCCACAGAACGGTCCGGTAAGCAATCAACTGTCACAACTTGAGCAAAGCGGTATGCAGTCAATGGTGGTTGACCCGTCTCGTGGCATCATGCTTGAACAACTTGCCAATGCTCCTGAGCTAAAAGACCGTATCGAACACGGCGGTGTAGTAGGTAAAATTATTCTAGGTCTTCTTGCTATTGGTCTGGCTATCGGTTTGTTCCGTGGCGCTAAGCTATTCGCAATTCGCCAGCAGATCAAAAAGCAGCTTAAGACTCCTGAAAACCCAGGTAACAACCCATTGGGCCGTGTGCTTAACGTTTACAACAAAGAGCAGACCCGTAGTGTTGAAGCGCTTGAACTACGTCTACTCGAAACCATTGTTGATGAGCAACAAGGTTTGGAGAAGGGCCTATCTATGCTGAAGCTACTGGCTGCACTTGCTCCGATGCTGGGCCTGTTGGGTACTGTTACCGGCATGATTGAAACCTTCCAGGTGATCACCCAGTTTGGTAATGGTGACCCAACAGTGATGGCTGGTGGTATTTCTATGGCATTGGTGACAACGGTACTTGGTCTGGTCGCTGCGATGCCGCTTCTACTTGCGCACAACATGTTGACCACTCAGGCTGAAACTATCCGTAGCATCCTTGAAAAACAAGGTATTAGCTTGGTAGCTGAGCAGGCTGAAAAAGCAGGAACGACCGCCTAATGGAAAGCAATCTGTATGAAGTTCCGCTAGTGCAAGCTTCATTCTTTGATGCTTGGCAATATTCACTAGAGACATTCATGAACCAAGGTGGTCAGGTGCTCTGGTGGTTAGCAGCGGTTGTGATGTTTTGCTGGATCTTGGTGATTGAGCGGGTTTTGTACTTGCTCATTACCTACCCGAAACAACGGCAGCAATGGATAGAGAAGTGGCAGTCAAGAGACGACCATTCATCATGGTACGCACGTTCTATGCGTGATGGCTGGTTGAGCCAGGCACATATTGCCCTTAACCAAAACCTGAACCTTATCAAGGTGCTGGTAGCCATTTGCCCGATGTTGGGCCTGCTAGGCACGGTAACCGGTATGATTTCGGTGTTTGATGTAATGGCGACCCAAGGCAGCAGTCAGCCGAGGTTGATGGCTTCGGGCATCTCCCTGGCAACACTGCCGACAATGGCTGGTATGGTTGCAGCACTGTCAGGTATGTTTGTGCATTCTCGTTTATCCAAATCCTGCCACAAGCGCGAAATTAAGTTAGAAAAATTATTGAGGAGTCAGTAATGAGACTGAGTCGTCCTTCTTCAGCCCGTGAAGATGCCCAGGTGGATCTGACATCTATGCTGGATATCGTATTTATCATGTTGATTTTCTTTATTGTTACCAGCTCATTTGTTCGAGAGTCCGGTGTTGAAGTTAATCGCCCTCAGGCCAGTAATGTCGTCAGCCAGAAAGATGCCGGTATTTTTATTGCCATCACATCTGCCAATGATGTCTACATCGATAAGCGAGTTGTTGATGTTGAACGTGTCCAGGCCACACTTGAACACTTGCTACTTGAGCAGCCTGAAGCATCGCTGGTGATCCAAGCCGATGAGCATGCCTACAACGGAACGGTTGTTAGAGTGATGGATGCCGCGAAAGGGGCTGGTGTGCAGAAGATAGCGTTGGCTGCGGAGAAGCGCTAATGCTGCGTGTACTTATTGCAATTCCAGCTGCTTTTGTAATGGCCTTGGGGCTGTTCACCTTCATGGCATGGATGGTCGATAACGGCAACCAGCGTCCTGAAGCCGAAAAGCAATTATTGGCTTTTGATATGGTAATGGTGGAGCAAGAGCGGGAGGCACAGCGTCGTCAGCGTGCAGCACCAGAGAAACCTGAAACACCGGAACCGCCACCGCAGGCTGTTCCGAAGGCAGCAAGCCAGACGGTGACCAATACAATTTCGCCATCGATGCCAAGCCTGAACCTTGATGCATCGGTCTCGGGCTTAGCAATCAACGCTCCGACGTTTTCTGATTTTGGTGCTAACCAGCAGGCAATGCCTTTGTACCGTGTTGAGCCAAAATACCCTTCAAGGGCGATGAAGCAGGGGGCCGAAGGTTACGTTGTAATGTCATTTACCATTGACCCGCAGGGGCGCCCAACGGACATAAGCGTTCTAGATGCAAAGCCTCGCCGTTTGTTTGAACGTGAAGCTATTCAGGCGCTGAGAAAATGGAAGTACCAGCCTAAAGTTGTCGATGGCAAGTCTATTGCCCAGGTTGGTCAAACGGTAAGACTGGAGTTTAAAATACAGAAATGATCAAGAAACTGACATTACTTGTTGCCTTGTCCTTGCCTCTTGGCCTGGTCGCTGAACCGGCTGTGTCTGCGGAACTATCGCAATATACCGCAGGGCGGGTTCAGCGTGCTCACAATCTCCAGCAAGATGAGAAGTTGGGTGAAGCGATTGCGTTGCTTGAAGGATTAGATCCTTCTCGTGACTACGATAAAGCTTATGTTCAACGTATGTTGGGTGTGTTTTATTGGCAGCAAGATAACACGACCAAGGCAATTGCTAATCTGACGGATGCCGTTAACTCTGGCTTATTACAGGACGAGCAGGCTTGGGTAACCCAGCGTATGCTAGCTGACATTTTGCTATCGAGTGAAAAGTTCAAGCAGGCTTTACCGCATTACTATGCCTTGAGTAAGAACATCCCAGACAATCAAAAAGCCGATGAGTTATGGTTGCGTATTGCCCAGTCTCATTATCAGGTTTCCGAGTGGCAACAAACGCTGTCGGCTATTAACTCTTACTCAAAGTATGCAGGTAAGATGGATGTTCAGCCGTTGACCATCAAACTCGGTGCCCAGCTTCAGCTTAAACAATGGAAAGCGGCATTACCCACTTTGGATAGCCTGATTATCCTTGAGCCGAACAAGCTCGTTTGGTGGCAACAGACCGCAGGAATCCAGCTTCGTTTGGGCCAGTCAAAATCTGCGCTTGATACTTTGGCTCTGGCACGTAGACAAGGTGTGGCTTTGGCTCAGCAAGATCTGAAGACATTGGCCCAGCTTTATGCCCAGCGTGGTATCCCTGAGCGGGCTGCACTCTTGTATTCAGAACTTGAGGGTGCAGATTCCGATGTCGAACTTGTTGTCATGCAGGCCCAATATTGGCAAATCGCCAAAGAATGGGATAAATCGATTTCGGTTTGGCGAAAAGCGGCTGCGTTGAATAACAAACACCGTTGGCCTTTGGCACAATTGCTCTTGCAGCAGGGCTATTACAACAAGGCAATTGCCGAGCTTGATAAAGTCAAAGACAAAGATCATGAGGCAGATGTAGCACTTGCCAAGGTGAGGGCATATTACAAGCTCGACAACCTCGAGAAAGCGATCATCTTTGCTAAGCAAGCTGATAACATTGAATCCACCACAGCATCAAAAAGCTGGATTAAGTACTTGTCCCAAAAAAGAGAGATGGCAAGCTAGTTTAGAGCGATAATCCTCAACAACGACATGCTGGCTAAGTATAAGGCTACAGTTGTGATATTAACACTTACGTTGAATGTCACAAATGTGGCCTTTTTTAATAACAAAAAAACGACAATCTTTATCCATATGAAATAACTCACATTAATTTAAAGCGGATAGGCGCAAGCTATTCGAGACAATTAAATTTCAAAGTTTGGTTATTCTTACTATTAATCTTGCGGCGATTTGGGCCTGTGCTTATGGACGTACCCATCCGAAAATTGACCTGGAAGACGACAAGGCGGGAGACCGCCTACATGCTGGAAAATAGCGTTTGTCTTTCTGAACTTCGGAGGCTGTTATGTCTATGAATGAAATCCGTAATATCGCGATAGTCGGTCAAAGTGGGGTAGGTAAAACGACCTTGGTTGAGCGTCTTCTGTTTGAGTCGGAATGCACCACCCATCTCGGAAATGTCAAAGAGGGTGACACTGTCACTGATTTCGATGACCAATCCATCCATTACCAACATAGTATCGAAGCCACACCAGCTGCTCTTTGTTGGCAAAAACACCGGCTTAACGTCATTGATACCCCAGGCTTACCTGAACTGCTTGGCCGTTCGTTAAGTATCTATCCTGCTGTCGAAACCACTGCTCTCGTATTCGATGCCAATACCCCGTTAAACCAAGTGTCCGAGAAGTTATTTCACTTTGCCAAGTCGCAGCAGAAGTGCCAGATGATCATCATTAATAAAGTTGATCTCAATCCGGATAAAACCCCTCAGCTACTTCAGGAAATTCAGGCACATTTTGGTCAAGAATGCCTGCCTATCAATTTACCGTCTCAAGACGGTCAATCGATTGTTGATTGCTACTTCTCTCCAAAATATGACGCAGCAACATTATTCGATAGTGTAGAAGCTGCCCACGAGCAGCTTATTGATCAGGTCATTGAGGTTGATGAAGACCTTATGGAGCTTTACCTGGAGCAAGGATCGTCATTAACGCCTGAACAGCTCCATGATCCTTTTGAAGAAGCCTTGCGAACCGGTCACGTTATTCCTGTATGTTTTGTATCGGCGGAAACCGGTCAGGGCGTCTCTCTGTTGCTTCAAACCCTTGCCGAAATTATGCCGATGCCGGCGGAAGGAAATCCGCCGATGCTGGAGAAGAATGGCCAACAAATTCGGGTTGATTGTGAGCAGTTGGATCATTCGGTTGCCCATGTCTACAAGGTCAGTGTCGACCCGTACCTTGGAAAACTTGCCTATTTACGTGTATTTCAAGGCGAAATCAACGCGGGTTCCCAGCTCTTTATCGGAGAAAACAGCAAAGCGTTTAAAGTTGGACACTTATACCAGTTGCAGGGCAAGAAACGATTAGAGATAGCCAGTGCAAGGGCGGGTGATTTTTGTGTATTGGCGAAGGTTGATGACCTTAGCTTTGATTCTGTCGTTCATGATTCCCATGACGAAGATGATGTGTCGATGAAAACCATCGAATTCGCCGCTCCCATGTATAGCCTTGTACTTCAAACCACCAAACGTGGCGATGAGCAGAAGCTCTCGGAAGTGCTTAATAAAATCGTTTCTGAAGACCCGTCTCTGCGCCTTGAGCATCGCACCCGTACCAATGAAACGGTGTTGGGTGGTCAGGGTGAATTTCATTTGAAAATTGCGCTGGAGAAAATGGAATCGGTCTATAAGCTCAAGGTCAATACTGAGCAACCGAGTATTGAGTATTTCGAGACGATCACCCAGCAGGCAGAGGGTCATTACCGCCATAAGAAGCAAAGTGGCGGTGCTGGCCAGTTTGGGG
>NZ_JACSOF010000120.1:0-20334 GCF_014349205.1 Photobacterium sp. BZF1 | reverse complement strand
ATACCAAATTGACCATCAAGATTACCGCCGTTAACGACGGTATCTATGTGCGAGCCTGACATAATGACCTGATCAGGGTACTCCATTCCCTCCAAGCGGCCATAAACGTTACCCACATCGTCTGAATAAGCCTGCAAACCACTTTTTTCGAATAGATCCAAGAAAGTATTCTGTGCTGCTAACCACTCTTCGGTATAAAGCAAGCGCGTCATACCAGCTCCTTCCTGATACCCATACTGTGTGATTTTCTTCGAGGTCTCTTCTACCTTACTTTTTAATAGCTCCATCTATTCAATCCTTATATTCTTTCAAGTTTGTGTTTATGACAGGCTGTTTGTATCGATATAGGTATTCTCTTCACTATTTTTATTTTGTTACTGTTTAAAACTATCCATTAAATGCCGATTTATGATCGTAAGAGTTAATGTAGATATGTTCAGAAATCAAATATTGATAAATTTCATCAACAATTTCCACACCATTCTCTTTTGCTCTTTCAGCTTTAGCGTCGCTTCTCTGCCCAGGGTACATCACTTTATCAAAACCCGGTGCTGGGCGAATTCCACTGATGTCCTGCATGGTCTGGGCGATCGCATCGATGAAATACTCTTTGGTGGTGAAAAACTCAGGATTAATAACAATATGTAATTGACCAAGCTCACGCCCTTCGGAAAGGTTTTCATACATTGAGCTAACATTACGGCCAAATGGCAGGCCCAACATCACACCAGACAAAATATCAACCATCATCATCAGGCCATAACCTTTAGGCCCTGCAATAGGCACCAAGGCACGAACTGCATGGGGATCGGTGGTTGAATTACCATCACCGTCTACCGCCCAAGACTCTGGGATCTCTTTGTTACGAGAACGAGCATCCAGTACCTTACCCCACGCCTGAACGGTGGTGGCCATATCAAAGTTAATAGCCTTACCATCAGGACCTGGCGCGGCAAATGCTATCGGGTTCGTGCCGTAATACACCTCACTGCCACCATATGGCACAACCATAGGATCAGACTGGCAAACAGAGATAGCTACGAGCCCTTGTTCGGCCGCTTGTTTGGTGAAATACCCCAAAGCTCCACTGTGACTCATGCGTTTCATACCAACGACTGCCACACCTTTCGCCTTGGCCATATCAATGGCTTTTTCCATCCCCAACTTGGCGATAACATGGCCAGCACCATTGTCCCCATCAAACACTGCGCTACATGGTCCTGTTTCTTCATAGCTAAAGTGTGGTGCGGTATTAATACCACCTTTAGAAATACGCTCGGAGTAATATTCAACGCGGACTGCACCATGAGAATGGACACCACGCGCATCAGCAAAAGCAAGAACGTCAGCAACTATGTCGGCGTGTTCATCAGTTAACCCCGCCAGGGTAAATTTATTTTTCATTAATTGATGAAGCTGAGAGATAGAAAGGTTCATATATTACTCCATACTAAATTCACGATGTCACAGGCCAATAAGGTGTGGCTTTTGCTATCCCATAATAGCCAGTGAAACAATTTATTTTGTGATCCACAAATACCCCAGTTAACTAGAAGATTTTTTCTGTTTATCTTCAAATTATCATTAAAAGGTTTTGTATAGTTTGTGCATCAAACAGCTTGAAGTTACTTGAAGAGGTGATGATAAAGGCTCAAGAATAGCCACATACCCAATAATGTATCGGCACCGGAATAATGGCCATGACTCAAAAAGTGCCCGGCATTGTCATAAAGTGTGTCTGGCGATGAATCAATAACAGCTAATAATGAGTCAGAAAAGAAACCATTTCTCGCCTGACTCAAGTAGCCAGCACTGACTGAAGTCGTCCAGTAGTCTAAATCTAGTGAAGCAGGCAATAACGCCGGCGCCTTTTCCCTAAATTTCGGGATAGAGTAAGCGCAAGCCAGCATCCCCACCAACATATCATCGTGGCTAGGTGTCAAACCCGGCCCTGCACCAATAATGCCCTGCCAATCAGGCTCTCGCCCTTCAAACCAACATTTAAGAGGTTTTAGGACAGGAAAACATGCGCTGATATCGCCAGACTGCACTAAATCGCCTAGTGGACCATATAAACCAGTTTGCGCTTCCTGCAGACAAAGAAACTGAGATAGCAATTCAAATGTGAGCTCTGTTTTGTTTGCTGCTTTTAACCAAAGTCCATTTTTCCCTTTTGCTAAATGGAGTTTATCAATACAGATCCCACTGTCTTGCAATCGCATCTTACTGGCCTTAGGGGCTAATTGGCTAATATGCCTGAATACCGGACCAGAGATAGACCAACCAGAAGGGCTCACCCCTTCTCCAAAGAGGTGAAGGGTCAATACTTTATTATCTTCCGTGAGAAAGTTAATCGCCTTACTTCCGGCACCTGCAAATTGCAAACTACCGGGGATTGAAGGTGCAGTCTCACTGAAAGCTAACGCTTGGTGTACCATAGATGAGCCTCTACCGGTATTAACGACTACGGACAAATGCTATTCAGCTTCTAGACCCAGTTTATCTGCAAGGGCTTCTAGTGCTTTTTCAAAACATGCTAGCGGCGCTCTTACTGTTCCTGCCCCAATTTGGCCAACACCAGGTTCTTTGTGGGCAATACCGGTATTGATAATTGGCGTAATACCTGTCTCTACAACATGGCGGACATCCAGTCCCAAGCATGCACCTTGGAAATTCCATGACGGGATCTGCAACAGCGAATTCTGCTCGACAAAAATCTCTGCCATTTCCTCAGAAACATCCAGCGCAACATCAACACCGCCAACCCCAACAAAGCGGGTCACTCCTGGCGCTGCAACCATTGCTGCCCCGCCAATACCGTAGGTCTCTGTAATTGCACTGTCACCGATATCTTTGTTGGCTTGTTCTTGGGAATAGCCCGTAAAGTACAAACCTTCTGGAGTATTCACCGGAGCAGTAAACCATTGGTCACCCAACCCGCTGACTCGAATACCAAAATCCTTACCGTTGCGGGTCATTGCCGTTACGATTGAGCCGGCTTTAACACTTGCTCCTGCGTCCATCGCACATTTACAGAATGCCATCGCGAGGTTGAGGAAAAACTGATCTGTCACACTCAGGAAGTTGAAGACTCGGGCCAAGACATCCTTGTTCGCATCGACACAAGCGATGCTTGGGGCAATAGTTCTTAACAATAATGACGAGGTGGCAATATTACGTTGGTGGAATTCATCACCCATGGTAATGCCTTGAGCCATGATTGCACCAAGATCTACACCGCCATCGGTATGCGCCAGTGCATCTTTGAGCACCGGCATCAACTCTTCACGCATCCAGTGAAGGCGCTGCTGAACTTCATCACCGTAGGCACCAAAACGCATGACTTTGCCAATGCCTTCGTTGAGGTTACAGTAAGAAAAGTTACCTCCAGCCTTATTTTCTACCACGATAACCGGCATATTAACCGAAGTAATCCCGCCCATCGGGCCTACCGCATTATGGTGATGACAAGGGCTAAACTTCACTTCGCCAGCGTCAAGCATAGCCATAGCTTCAGTATCTGATTTCGCCCACCCTTCATACAAGCAAGCACTAACACAGGCTCCCTGCATTGGGCCGGTCATTTCGTCCCATTGAATATTTGGTCCAGCATGCAACAGGTGCTTACCTTCAGCAAGCCAAGGGATCACTTCGCCAGCTGACGTCACATCCACCCAGAAAGGGCGAGCGGATTTTACTTTGTCTAGCACGGCAGCGTTGGCTTCATTAATCGATGAATACATATGTTTAGTTCCCTATTGCATTTGTTTTAATAGACTGGCCAATTTCGCGTTTCCGCCGGCGATGGGGGCCCACTGATAATGCACGACTGGCGTCGACGCTGACTGTAGGTCGTCGGCAAAACTACGCAGACCTGCATTGACGACCTTAATACCCGTTAACAGTGACGGGCACTCACCCTCGCTTGCCTGCGGTTGCTCTTCGAGCAAGGCTTCTGATAGCAAAACAGCCTCTTCCAGGGTGTTGACGACCAAAACCCCTGCGTCAACCAAAGACTCGATTTGTTTTGACCGTTGCTGGGGATCAGCCTCAGTACCGGTAACAGTTGCGACAACATGCAGTGGGGTTTGCCGTTGCTGCCTGACATTCTCTACCGCTTCGACCACTGCCGCTGCCGGATCAGCAGTTGCGCCATAACCAATAACAACGTCCAGCAGCAACACACCAACCTGCTCGTCGCTGGCGCGCTTTTCAATTTCCAAACTACGAGTGGTGGGATCAATCATTGGGTGCGGGCGGCCAAGGGTGTAGTGGTCGTCACCTAAATCAATAATAAGGTGGCCTTTTGCATCAAGCATAACGCCCTGATGGTGTGCTTCGTCCACCGCCAGGCCAAGTTGTTCTGCAGTCAGCATTGCCGCCTCTGCTGCAAGCGTCCCCCCAGTGTACAGGCCCAGAATATGTTTACTTTCAGCTTGAGGAGAATTTGGCACTAGCTGGCGGACATTGGCCAGCATCACGGTTAACCTTGCTGCATCAGCAATGCTATTGGCAAAAAAGACATTGCCTTCTCGGCTAACGGTCCGGCGAGTCCCCAAGAACAGTGCGACTACCGGCTTGGTCATTGCTTTCATTGCTGCAATAACACTTTGTTCGACCTCAGGCGCTGGCGGTTTAGAGACAAAAGCGACCACTTTGGTATCCGGGTCTTGCTCTATCATATTAAGGGCACTTAAGGCACTGGCCCCACCGACATCCTTTGATAAATCGCGACCACCTAGCCCAATAGCATGGGTGATCCCTTGACCAGCCAAACACACCTGTGAAGCTAGCTCCTGGATCCCTGTACCAGATGCCCCAACAATACTAATAGGGCCAGCTGGCATAACATTGGCAAAGGCTAGAGGCGAGCCCGCAACCATGGCCGTACCACAATCAGGCCCCATTACGAGTAACCCTTTTTCAGCCGCCTTTCCTTTGAGCGCAACTTCAGACTCTACCGGGACGTTATCGGAAAACAGCATAACATTGAGGTTATTATCCAATGCTTCATTGGCAAGATCAGCGGCATATTCACCCGCAACAGAAATCAACGCCAAATTGGCTTCAGGCTGTTTGGCCAGAGCCGTTGGCCAACGGCGGACAACATCAAGCCGCTTGCCTCCTGCAGCAGACTGGGCCACAGACGCCAGCGCGTTATCCAGTTGTTCGGCAATGCCTTGCGACACATCACCAGCATCCGGTGTTGGACGAATAGCGACACAGATATCATTGGGGGTGGCATCATCGAACAGAGGGTGCCATAAACCGGTATTTTCAAGCAGCGATTTATTGGCTGGTGTCCCCATCATCACGGACACCTCTTCGACAGTCTCTCCATTGCTCAATTGCCTTGATATTAACATCAGGCTGACTGAGTCCTGGAAACACCCCTTTTTTAAAAATGCTTGGATCATCTATGACCACCTTTTCATCACATAATCACTGACGGTGGGTAAGCGCTTTATTGCAACCGCAAACCCTGTCTTTATTTCAAGATTAAGTCAGCCGAAACAACAAAATATTGAGCAGTATCACACCCAAATTATTGTTTTAATATTTTGAAAAATAACCCAATCATCGTTCAATCAATATTGATTAAACAGGTTTGATGGGCGTTGTCTACCAAGAAAAATTTTCTAATAAAGCGGTTATTTTAAAAAAGCACTTGGTTACAGTTCTCCTAATACATCCTTATTAATATTCGACCCTGCTTCAGGTTTTTATGGCACAATTGATTTATATAAGAGTGGAAACGATTAACCCAAGGGATCGACATGCTAGACAGGGAAACCATCCGGTCATTTATGAAAGTGGCAGAACATGCCAATTTTTCCAAAGCCGCAGAAGAACTCCATAAAACACCGGCTGCCATCAGTTATCGGATCAAGGTACTAGAAGATGCTGTCGATACGCAGCTTTTTACCCGTACGACTCGTAGTGTCAACCTGACACAAGCAGGTGAACACCTTTTGAGCCAATGCCAAAAATGGCTCGACTGGATGGAGAGTATGCCCGATGAGCTGCGTCAGATAGCTGATGGGGTCGAGCGCTCAATAAACATTGTTATTAATAACTTATTGTTTGACCAAGAATCAGTCTCTAAGCTGACCCTTGCCCTTCATGAGGCCTTCCCTTTCACCCAGATCAATATCTCAAATGCTGTTTATATGGGGGTTTGGGATGATTTGCTCAACAATGATTACCACTTAGCGATCGGTGTACCCGGGCTCGACACCATAGATAACACGGTGGAGCTACAACCACTGGGCAAACTAAGCTGGAGCTTTACCATCACCCCCAATCACCCGCTGGCAACACTCAAGCCGCCACTAAAGGAATCACAGTTAAGGCATCACCCTGCTATTAACATTGAAGATACCTCGCAGCATATCAACAAGCGTACAGCCTGGCTTCTACGTGACCAAAAAGAGATTAAAGTGCCGGATCTCGCAACCAAGGTCGCTTGCCACATCAATGGTGCTGGCATTGGCTTTTTGCCGAAAAACTTGGCCAAACCTTTGATTGATGCAGGAAAGCTCATTGAGAGAGAAGTACAGTGGAGCCGGACCCCATCACCGCTTTCTATTGGCTGGCGACAGGATTCCAGAGGTGAAGTGACCCAGTGGATTATCGACCTATTTACTAACAACGACCCGATAATCCAGGGTTTCTTAAAAAATATTGATCAATCACACCGCTAATGCTTCGGCAGGGGCATGTGTACAGGCAGGCCTGATACATGTGCCTTTTTCTCCAACCAATATTTTCTCGACGTCCTGAAGGGCACCAATAAATGCCACTTGGCCTGTACGCTCAACGAACTGAATAACCGCCTCGGCTTTAGGGCCCATAGCGCCATCTGGGGTAGCAAACGGACGCAATTGGCTGATCGTCACATCTCGCAATGCTTTTTGCTGTGGGGTGCCCCAGTGCTGATAAACGGCATCGGCATCAGTTAGGATCATCAGGTGATCTGCCCCTATTTGCTCCGCTAGCATTGCTGCAACCAGATCTTTATCAATAACAGCTTCAACACCTTTGTAGCCGTTTTGGTTATAGACAACTGGCATCCCACCGCCGCCGCCGCACACAACGGTATTACCCTGCTCTAGTAAGCTAACGACAGTACTTGCCTCAAGTACTTGGATCGGCTTCGGTGATGCCACAACCCGGCGAACATACTGGCCATCTTGCTTCATCTGCCAGCCATACTGTCTCTCAAGTTCTGCTTGTTGATCAGGTGAGTAAACAGGACCGATATACTTGGTAGGTTCAGCAAAAGCCGGATCATTGCCTGACACTTCAACCCGAGTAAGTAAACAAGACACATCTTGCATGCCCTCTGCAGTCAGGGCTTCCATCAGCATGTACCCCAACATGCCTTGGGTTTGGGCAACCAAATTATCCAACGGATAGGCGGGCACGGCATCATAGGCTGCATTTTGCAAAGCCAACAAGCCAACCTGAGGTCCGTTCCCGTGCACCAAGGTGATGTCGTAATCCGATTCAATACTTTTTATCAAAGCCGCAACCATATTGATATTACGCTGCTGGTTTTCTGCTGATAACACCTCACCTCGTTTAAGCATTGCATTACCACCTAAAGCTATCACAATTCGTTTCTTTTCCATCGCTCACCCACTTTATCTTTTTTGGTAATTAATATCTGACTACGCATCAACCTATATAAATAAAGTATTAATGGTTTATTTAACTGTCCAGAAAAAAGCCATTTATTCATGCTTTATAAAACAAATTTAATTAATTTATCAGCCAGCATAAAATTAAACCTTTCAGTTATTATTGGTGTACTTAGATCACACTTTTATTGCCGTAGTTGGATACTATTTACCTGTCAACAACACAGCTTACTGTTAACCGGGTCCACTCCTTCCGGGCCCGTTTTTTTTAGCTTCTGTTCGAGGAAAATCATGGGATATTTAAACAATAATACGGGATATGCGAACGATCTTTTGGCTACCCGAGCCGTGATTAAAAAAAATAATTTTGCTATTTTACCACCGGATGGATTGGTAAAAAATGTTGTACCTGGCTTTGAAAACTGCGATCTGACAATCCTTTCCTCACCACAACTCGGGGCAACCTTTGTTGACTACCTGATCACCCTACATGACGGGGGAAACAACCGCGCAGGTTTTGGCGGCGAAGAGATTGAAACTTTTTTCTATGTAATCTCTGGTCAAGTGACGGTCGAGGCTGATGGACAACGTCATTCACTCACCGCTGGAGGCTATCTCTATTGCCCACCAGGAACATTACTAAAGTTAGAGAACAATAACCAAGGTAAAGACAGCCAAGGGTTCCTTTACAAGCGCAAGTACCAGCCGATTTCAGGCTACCAGCCCCATTTGGTCGTCAGTCACCGCGATAAGCTTGAGAAAGTACATTACGAAGGAATGGAAAATGTGATTGTTGAAGATCTGCTTCCCAAAGATCTGGGCTTTGACATGAATTTCCATGTCCTAACTTTTTCTCCTGGGGCGAGCCATGGCTATATCGAAACCCATGTCCAGGAGCATGGTGCCTACATTCTCAGTGGTGAGGGTGTCTATAACCTTGATAATAACTGGATACCGGTAAAAAAAGGTGACTACCTGTTTATGGCAGCGTATGTCCCACAGGCCTGTTACGCAACTGGCCGAGGTGAGCCGCTAAGCTACATTTACTCTAAAGACTGTAACCGTGATATTGCCTTGTAATTATCTTTCGTGACCATTGATTAAATAAATCACGTCTCTAGGAAGCGCAGAAATCCTCTCTCCGCTTCCTTTTTTTAATCTCTAATTTTTAATCTTGATTTGATTATCAAAAGTTTTTATAAAAATACCAGATTTCCACTTTAATCAATGACGCCTCAATGGTAATCCTTATATTCTCAATCCATGTGCCGCAATAATTGTGAACAGAGAACAAGCTTTGGGCCTGTCACAGTGGAAGCAAATTATAATTTCTAGGAGTTCACAATCGATGACGACTAACTACGATCTTTTTGAAACCCTGAATCCGCCCCAGCGTCTTCTGATGGGGCCAGGTCCAATCAATGCCTACCCAAGGGTTCATCAGGCTATCTCTAGCCAGCTGATTGGCCAGTACGATCCTGTCATGACTGAGTATATGCGCCAGACCCAGCAGCTGTACCGTCAGGTTTTCCACACCCAAAACCCAGAAACCCTGTTGATTGACGGCACGGCAAGGGCCGGTATTGAGGCAGTGCTAGTTTCAATCCTCCAGCCGGGAGACAAAGTCTTGATTCCGGTTATTGGTCGCTTCGGCCATCTACTTAGTGAAATAGCCCATCGTACAGGGGCTAAAATCACCACGATTGATGTTGAGTGGGGTAAGGTGTGTGATCCCCAGCAAGTGGAGGACGCTATCAAACGTGACAAACCAAAACTCGTTGCCACTGTTCAAGGTGATACCTCCACCACCATGAACCAGCCACTGGCAGAGATTGGTGAGATCTGTAAGCGTCATGGTGTGCTCTATTACTGTGATGCAACAGCGTCAGTAGCCGGTAATGAACTGTTGGTTGACGACTGGCACCTTGATGCTGTCTCAGTAGGCCTGCAAAAATGTCTTGGTGGCCCTTCTGGCAGTGCACCACTGACCCTAAGCCCTCAATTTGTCGAGCAAATCAACCGTCGTAAACATGTTGAAAAAGGTATCCGCGCACAACACCATGTCGATGGTGAAGAGGCGATGATCCAGTCCAACTATTTTGACCTGCCTATGATCCTCGATTACTGGGGAGAAGAGAGGCTGAACCACCATACCGAAGCCACTTCAATGTTATATGCGGCAAGGGAATGTGCTCGAATCTTCCTAGAGCAAGGCCCAGCTAATGTGATTGCCCGACACAAGCAAGCCGGTGATGCGATGGCCGCAGGGCTTGAAGCTATGGGACTCAAACTATTTGGTGACAGGGATTACAAGATGAACAATGTTGTGGGCGTCTATATCCCTGATACTGTCGACGGAGAGCTGATCCGCCAAGAGCTACTAACACGTTTTGGTATTGAAATCGGCACTTCGTTCGGCCCACTGCAAGGCAAAATCTGGCGCATCGGTACTATGGGGTACAACGCCCGCCAAGAAGCGGTTCTGCAGACGCTGGCTGCACTTGAAGCTGTGTTGTTGAAACACAAAGCCAAAATTCATGTTGGCGAATCCGTTGCAACAGCGATGAAGTATTACTGATCTCAGTAGGCTCAATTACCCTGTTATAATCACAAAAGCCACCTTCATCTCAGGTGGCTTTCTTCTAGCATCACGCTTGAGATAGGATTATGACTCCTTGATAGTCACTTTCTCGATAATGATGTCATCCAGTGGCACATCTTCATGACCGAAGCGGGTCATGGTCAACGTTTTGCCGATATTGTTAACCACCATCATACCCGCAGTGACCTTACCGAATACCGCATAGCCCCAACCTTGGTTGGTCGTCGCGGTGAAATCGAGGAAGTCGTTATCTTCTAGATTGATGAAAAACTGCGATGTTGCCGAGTGCGGCGCATCGGTACGGGCCATGGCAATGGTGCCAACTTTGTTCTTAAGGCCACGGTTGGCTTCGTTAACAATCGGGTCGCGAGTTGGCTTCTCTTTCATACCCGGAATGTGGCCACCACCTTGAATCATGAAGCCATCAATAACACGGTGGAAAATCGTGCCCTCGTAGAATCCATCCTTGCAGTATTGCAGGAAGTTCTTTGAGCTCACCGGCGCTTTATCAAAATCCAGTTCAATTTCGATATCGCCAAAATTTGTCGTCAGAATAATCATAATCTTGTCTTAGCTAGATGTGCGTTGCGGGCAGTATACAAAGCTTAGAAGATACCGCAAACACAAACCAAGCTACTCCCAAGCAGACAGCATCTTTTCCAGCAACCCATCAAGCTGTTGTTTCTCTTCCTGGCTGAGAACATTGAGGCGTTGCTGATCAACAAGATGTAACTCCTGAATGATGCCATCTATTAATACTCGGCCAGCTTCGGTGAGCTGGACCAACTTACTGCGCTTGTCCTCCGGGTTATCTACTCGTTCGACCAACCCTGCCGTTGTCACCCGCGCTAATACTTTGGTTAATCCCCCCGAGCTCAGCAGCATCGAGCTATAAAGTTCGGTTGGTGAGAGACAGAATGGCTCACCAGCCCTTCTCAAGGTGGTCAACACACCAAAATCGGCATGCTGAAGTGCATGCTGGCTAATCACTTTTTCCAAATCTTGCTGAAAGTAGTCGTGAAGGCGGTGGATCCGCAGCTTCGGCGGCGAATATTTCTCGAATGACTCTGGCCAGTTTTGTTCGATGTTTTTCAATATGTTGGCGATAGTTTCTTGTTTTGCCATCGGCTCTCTCCTTCCTAACCCGTCAAATATATCTTGCTGGAAAGACAAATGCTAGATATTATCTTTCCAGAAAGATAAATAAGAGGCTCTATGAATAAACACATTCCCACTTCCTTGTTGCTATTGCTTGCCGCCGTTTTTGCCCTTTCACCTTTTGCGATTGATAGCTATCTACCGGCGATCCCTATCATTGCCGGCGATCTTGGCGTAAACACCTCGCTGGTAGCCGTTACTGTCAGTATCTATGTCCTCGGAATGGCTATCGGTCAGCTGATCGGTGGGCCTCTGTCTGATAAGTTGGGCCGTAAACCAACCATGGTGGCCGGTTTGTTGCTCTTTGCTGCCGGCAGTTTCATGATGGCGGGTGTGGAGTCGTTGGAAATGCTATGGGCATGGCGAGTAGTACAAGCGCTAGGCGGCGGTATTGCTGTTGTCGGTGTGCCTGCTACCATCCGGGACAACGCTGTTGGCAAAGAAGCCGCCCGGTTGTTTTCTCTCATTGCGCTGATCATGATGCTGGCCCCTTCTCTTGCGCCGACGGTCGGTACTTTGATCCTTCGTACTCAGAGCTGGCACTGGATTTTCTATCTGCTCTGTTTCCTTTCAACGATGGTGGCACTGAATGCCATGGTGGTGATGCCAAAAGCGAAACCGGCGAAAAAGGAGAAAGGATCAGGTGGATACCTCTCCGTCATTAAAGAGCGTCGGGCGTTAGGGTATCTGGTGGCCCAGGCATTCGGCTACGCGGTACTGATGACTTTCATTACCAGTGCGCCTTTGGCCTATATCGAACATTTCGGCGTGTCTGCCGAGCTATTCTCCGGGCTTTTTATTGCTAATGTCATCGGTATCGTGATTATCAACCGAACCAACACCTTTCTGTTGCGAACCTATGAGCCGTCTACTTTGCTCAAAGTTTTCCTGAGCCTGCAACTTGTCGGTGGCGTGGTATTAATCACTAGCCATCTCATTGCACCTGAAAGTTTGTGGTTTATCGTGCCCGGCTTCGTCATTTCCATTGCGGCAAATGGCGGCATTATGGCCAACTCAAGCGCTTGCTTCATGCGCTATTACGGTAAGAATGCAGGTGTTGCTTCAGCACTTCTGGGTGCGGTTCAATATGGTGTCGGTGCCGGTGTCAGTGCCTTGGCGGCAATGCTAGGCGGCGTGTCGCTGTGGCCGATGATTATCGCGATGGTCACCTCAACCGTCATTGCGTTAACGGGAGCGGTGATCGGGGCTCGTATGGAATCTGACGAAAGTGACAATGCAGAGCAAATAGCTCAAGCATCGTAAACCTCTGACAGTGAAAAGGCTGCTATTCACATGCAGCCTTTTTAAGATGTAATAGGTGTCAACGCCTAGCTATGCCAATTCGACCAAATACCGGCCGCGTTGGATCCGCAAATAGCTGAACAAGGTTTTCAGTACTTCTTCTATCAACATGGCGACCAATACCCAGTAGATCCCCAAGCCAAGGACAAAGGTAAAGAAAAAGGCTAACGGCAAGCCGACTCCCCAAAGACACCAAGTATCTTGCTTGAGGCAATAGTTCACATCCCCGGCAGCGCGGAGTACACCGCAAACCAAAGTAATGGTCAACGCCTTAAGGATCAGAAAGACCACCAATAGCGGTAAGAGTTGATTCAACTGTTCAAAATGCTCAGCGGTAAAACTGGTAAACACGCTTTGGCTGTTTGGCAGGCCAACAACAGCGACCAATGCAGTCATCACCCCCACACCAAGTGCAATATAGGTGCTGTAACGAGACAATTGCCTAACAGCTTCGGCATTCTTGTTACCAATTGCATTGCCGATCAATACCGCAATCCCCATTGCAAAGCCCATAATGACAAAATTGGCGGTCATCTCAATGGTTGAAATCAGGCTAAATACCGCCAAATCATCCGTTGAAATTTTACCGACCATCGCGTGATAGCCAAAGACCCCAGCAGAGAACACCACACTGTTAATCACTATCGGCAACGCCAACTTGCACACCGGCGCCAACACCGCAACCTGGCAGGCTGACTTAATAGTCTGCCATGTCGCCAGCAACCAGCGTTGGCGTTTATGGGTATATGCTAGCACGAGGAGCATTTCAGCAAAGGTGCTTACAGTTGTTGCAATCGCCGCCCCTTTTAGTCCCATCGCGGGGATCCCTGCAAAACCGAATATCAGTATTTTATTGAGCATGATATTGGCCGCGAACCCAATGGCTGCAATAAACAAAATGGGAGTTGTGACATGAATGGAACGCAACAACGTCGAGACGCACAATGTGGTTGTCATCGCCAAACTGCTAATCGCAACAATACGAAGGTAATCCGACGTCGCAGCAATGAGTTGCGGGTCGCTACTCCCCAACTTAACCACCAAGTGAGGGAAAGATAGAGCTAAGGTCAAAGCAAAGCTGATCAGCAAAGTCAGTAGAGCCGAACTGCCTGACAATTGTCGCAATTTTTCCCTGTTATTGGCGCCAAAGTACTGGGCCCCCAATATACCCACCGCAGTAGCCAATCCGATAGATACAATAGTGGCGATATTAAAGATACGTGCGGCCAACCCTGCCGCGGCAACATCTTGCGGACTAAGTTGGGCCAGCATGGTGACATCAACCAACTGACGGGACGCCACCAGCAATGTTTGCAGCGCAACCGGGATAGCAATCGGCAATGATTTGGTGAGAGTCGATTTTAAGGTGTATGTATGATTCATGGATAACGACACAAAAAAGCCAGAGGTTCCCCTCTGGCAGACACAATGGCGCCGATTCTAATTACGCTACATGTTGAATTGATGACGGTATGTTGATCATTTTGACCGCAAAACAAATAAAACCGAAAAACCGAGCCCTGCTTGCTATGGCCTTCACGCAAAAAGGGTGGGCTTTTCAGCCCACCCTTTTAGTCATTCAATTTTACTGTTTTATATTAGGCCGTTACCGCCTTGTGCGTTGCTTTCTTTTGCTTCAAACCAAATAGCACTGTCAAGCTGAAGGCAACACCGAAGGATATCAACATACCTACGATGTAATACATCACCGAGTTCGGGTCGATAGAAATAATGCCCGGCAAACCTGCCGCACCCAATGCCGTTGCTTTTACCTTGAACAGGGTAATGAAAGCACTTGCGATAGCCGCACCAATAATCGCAGCAATAAACGGGTAGCGGTATTTCAGGTTCACACCGAACATGGCAGGCTCGGTAATACCCAGCAGTGCTGTCACACCCGACGGCATCGCAATCCCCTTGGCTTTGTTGTCTTTAGTCGTCAAGCCAAATGCCAGACAAGCTGCGCCTTGTGCCACGTTGGACATTGCCGCAATTGGGAAGATGAAAGTACCGCCTGTTACCGCAATATCAGCAAGCAACTGGGTTTCAAACGCGATAAAGCTGTGGTGCATACCGGTAATAACGAACGGCGAGTAGACCAGACCGAACAGGCCCCCACCAATAAAGCCAGCAGACTCATACAGCCAGTTAAGACCATCGCCAAGTAGGAAACCCGCATCGCGAGTAATAGGACCAACAAGCGTAAAGGTCAGGAATCCAGTGATAAATATCGCCAGCATCGGGGTCAACAAGTTATCCAATACCGACGGGATCACTTTGCGCAGGCCATTTTCAACCTTGGCAAGAATGAAAGCCGATACCAGAACCGGCAGTACCGAGCCTTGGTAACCCACCTTCTGGATTTCAAAACCAAAGATGTTCCATACCGGGATGTTGCCGCTAACACTAGCCCCGCCGAAGCCCCAGCCATTCAGGAGATCAGGGTGAACCATCAGCATACCTAGGGCAGCGCCGAGGAAAGGGTTACCGCCAAACTTCTTAGATGCCGAGAATGCCAGCAAAACAGGGAGGTAAACAAATGGGGCGTTGGCAAACGTGTTAATCATCGACGCCAGATCAGACATTCCCGGGTAGGCTTCAATCAAAGACTGGCCATCAATAAACAGACCTTGTGCCGTCAACAGGTTGAAGATACCCATCAACAGACCACCCGCGACAATCGCCGGAATGATCGGCACAAAAATATCAGATAGCCCCTTCACTGCACGCTGAACCACGTTCTGCTTCTGCGCACCGGCTGAAGCCACGTCTTTAGTCGACATCTCTGTCTGGCCGGTCTCTGCAGTCATCGCCGCATACACTTGGTTAACGATACCCGAGCCAAAGATCACCTGGATTTGACCAGCCACCTGAAACTGACCCTTAACCCCTTCGATATCATCAATTGCTTTCAAGTCGGCTTTGCTCTCATCGTGCAAGGCCAAACGCAAACGTGTTGCACAGTGTGCTGCCGCTGCAATGTTGTCTTTTCCACCAAGCTTTTCAATAAGTTGCTTGGCAATCACCGGAAAGTCCATCTTTCTACCCCCGTCGCGAATACTCTTCACGCTCAGAAATTTAAATTCCACCCCAGCATGTCTGCTGATTATGGGTACATGTTATTAAAATCATTGCCCTTCCCGGTAAGTCATAAAGTGCGCCATAAGGCCTAGCAGGTGTTGGGACTGCTCACATTGCCAACTTACGGTTTAAACCTTTTGGTTTATTTTCGGGAACGTTACCGAAATAGTTTTCACGATCGAGTAAGCTGGCGTCAAGCTTTGCTTTGCTGACTGTGAGAGGGATCGATGAATATGGCTATCCAGCACGATCAAATGTGATCAAGCTCACTCTAAAGGGCTTATCCAAAGCACAGAGATTGCAATGCATCCCTAATTTACTGGATCATCATGGGTAACCAAGGAGTTATGTATGGCAAGCCTACACGATGTAGCCCGACTTGCCGGGGTATCGAAATCAACGGTTTCCCGGGTGATCAACGACGAATATGGCGTTAAAGAAGCGACCAAAGTCAAAGTAAAACGCGCAATTGAAGAGTGCGGCTACGTTGTTAACCAAGTAGCAAAAGACTTAAAGTCCAATAAAACCAATCTGATAGGAATCATCGTTCCACGTGTCGCCTCCAATGCCACGTCACAGGGGGTCGATGGACTAAGCGAGATCTTCGAACAGGCTGGCAAGCAGGTATTGCTCGCCAACAGCCGTTTGCAGGCAGGCAAGGAGTTGCAATATATCGAGCTATTCAACCAAAAGCGGGTTGAAGGTATCGTGATGTTTGCCACTCATATCGATGATGAGCTGGTCACTGCTATCAAGCGCTCCAAGGCACCGGTGGTTCTGATCGGCCAGGATGGTTCGAGTTTCAATATCCCCAGTGTCATCCACGATGACTACCGGGTCGGCTATTGTGCCGGCGAGTTCCTCTCCCAAGCAGGCTGTAAGCATGTTGGCTTCCTCGGGGTACAAAGCGATGATATCGCTGTTGACCAGCAACGCTTTGATGGCTTCTCGACGGCCCTCAAACATTTGGCAGCCAAGCCAGCCAAGTTCCATAGCCAAGGGCAATTTTCAATTGCTTCTGGCCGTCAGGAGATGACTGATATTTTATCAAGTAATCAACAAGTTGATGGTGTTTTTTGTGCTACCGACCGAATTGCAATCGGTGCGATGCAAGCTATCACTGCCGCAGGTCTGGTGCCCGGAAAAGATATCAAGGTGATCGGCGTCGGTAATGACGAAATGGCTGCAGTCGTCTCTCCTAGTCTTTCTACTTTTGCCTACGGCTTCGAACCTGCGGGTAACAATGCTGCCAAAATGCTGCTGGAAATCATTGAACAGGGCCGCAGCCAAGTCTCCAAACTGGTACTGGGCTTTGACTGGGTACCTCGCGAAAGCGCCTAAACACCTTCCTTCGTTTTCCTGCCTCAAAAAGCGATCAAACGCACAGTTTTCTTCATAAAGGGGAGTAATTTCACAACTCCCCTTGCCTTAAATGCTGCCTTTTATGTATTTTTGGAACGTTCCCGAAATTCAACAAGCAAATTCAGCTTAAGGTCTCGCATCCATGACTCTGACAGATATCCTTGCTGCCTGCGGCGGTTCCAATAATCTCTTGCGCGCCCTGCGTGTCGAGCAACAGGTGATTCTGGAGCTAAAGAACCCGGAGCTCCGTTCAGACCTTGCACGAGTAATGCCTTTTCACAGCAACCTCAATCAAATTTCTTGGACGCCGGAAACACCGTTGAGCAACGCAGACTGGGATAGACTTGGCCGAATCATCGAGCAAAACCAGCGCCAACAGCTGGTGAATGTCAGTGAAACGACCGAATCGCAACACCGTCCTGTGTGGCACATTGCCCCACCACAGGGCTTACTCAACGATCCTAACGGCTTCACCTATCACAATGGTGAATACCACCTGTTCTACCAACTCTACCCGTTTGGTTGTGTCCACAAAGACAAGTACTGGGCTCATGTCACCAGTACCGATCTTGTTAACTGGCAAAGCCAGCCAATGGCCCTGTTCCCATCTGACTGGTTCGACAGTCACGGCGTTTTCTCCGGCCATGCTGTCAGTACCGAAGAAGAGTTGATGCTGTTCTACACCGGTAATGTCCGTATCGGCGAACAACGTGACCGTATTACCACTCAATGCCTTGCGACCTCGAAAGATGGAATTCATTTCACCAAGCACGGCCCGGTGATCGACAGCCTGCCGCCATCGGTCACGCCGCACTGCCGCGATCCGAAACTGGTCAAAAATGGCGATCATTGGTTGATGCTGTTGGGGGCCCAACAAGAAACAGCCGACAAACAACTGCTTGGCCGCTTGGCGATTTACCGTTCGACCGATTTACGCCAATGGGAGTTTGTCTCACTGGCCGGCGATGAGCTAAATGACTTCGGTTACATGTGGGAATGCCCTGATCTATTTGAGCTTGGTGAGCAACGGGTCGCGATTATCTGCCCGCAAGGTATTGAAGCAAAGAGCAAGCACCATAACATCCCACACCATAATGGCTACCTGCAGGCTACGTTGAATGACAACGACCAGCTTGGCCTATCAGAATTCAGAACGCTCGATTACGGCTTTGACTTCTATGCACCGCAATCGACCGAAGCACCGGGCGGCCGTCGCTTGATGGTGGGTTGGATGGGGTTGCCCGATGAAATCGACCAGCCAAGTGTTGCAGATCAGTGGGTCCACCAGCTTACTTGCTTGAGGGAACTATCTTGGCAAAACGGTAAGCTTTACCAACAACCAGCCCGTGAGCTGCAACAACTTCGTGGTGAAATGCAGCGCTTTGAGCTCAGCACGAGTAAGGGCGGTTGTCCGGTAAATCTCGGCAGCAAGAGCTTTGAGCTACAGACCACCCTACCTTGGCCATCGACTGGACAAACGACGCTCCGCGTCATGGATAATGGCAACGAATACTGTGACATCATCCTTGATGCCGATCAGCAGATGATCCGCTTAGATCGCACCCATGCCCAGCCAACGGATGGTGAAACGATCCGAGAGCTTCCTTGGCTTGAGCAACGTGATGTCGAAATGCAGCTCCTTACTGACAACTCATCGCTGGAGATCTTTATCAACCAGGGCGAGTATGTCATGACAGCACGTGTATTTACCGCTCAAGATGCTACCGGCTTGCGCCTGATCGGCAACGAACTGACCTCTATTGAGGTTAAGGCTTGGTTGCTAGGCTAAGCTCTGAACTGTTCCCCCTATATCATGGTTACCTGCTGAGTGTTCTCAGCGCTTCTGAAGGTAGCCATGATTCCATACAGCACCAATTCACTTACCTTCTCTGCTCTCCTCCCTCAGCCCTTGTCCGCAACGTAATTGCTTTGTCTGTAGAGTGCATCCGTTGAGTCGATAAGATTTCAACCACAATTATTTCCACTATTCTAGAATAATAAATGGTTAATATTTATCCGCTACCCTTATCGAGTGAATTAACCCCGTCGCTTTTTCATTCAGGACTACCATGACTTACGCCACTATCCTGCTCGCCACAGCACAAACCTTACTATGGGCTAGTTTGTACTACCTTTTCCCCGCCACCTTGCTGGAATGGGAAACTCAATTTGCCTGGAACCGCTCTGATCTCACCTTGGCTTTTACCCTCGGCATTGCCGTATCAGCAATCTTCTCCCCTCTAGCAGGCAGACTTATTGACCGAGGTCATGGGCCGTTGATGCTTACCGTATGTTCTTTTATCGGCGGCGCTCTGCTGTGGTCAATGAGCCATGTCACAACCCTGACGGGCTTCTATTTGCTATGGCTTGGTATCGGTGTCGCGATGGCTGGGTGTCTCTACGAGCCCTGCTTTGCCTTTCTCATCCGTTACCGCCTCGGTAACGCCAAACAAGCTATTACCGTCATCACTTTAGTCGCCGGTTTTGCCAGCACAATTTGTTTTCCTGCCACCCACTACTTACTGACGCATTATGGCTTGCCGACTGCTATCAATGCTGCCGCTTCAACGGTCATCTTCATCGCTGTTCCGATGGTCTATCTCAGTTGCCGCTATATTCAGGCCCATAGTGACAGACAGCCAATAACACGCGACGCGAAACCGCAACACGCCCCCTCTCGTTATCAATTTCTCAATAATAGAAAGTTCTGGTTGCTCGCGACCAGTTTCTCGTTGCTAGGGTTAACCCATGGCGTGGTGATTAGCCATTTACTGCCTATTTTCGATGAACGTGCAGTGCCTGCCGCCACCGCGATTCTCATTGCCTCTCTGCTCGGCCCGATGCAAGTACTGGGAAGAATTGTGTCAATCTTCGCTGACCGGCGCCTTAATTTAATCACCATGACACTGTGCTGTTTTATCGGTATCAATATTGCCCTTAGCCTTTTCCTCATTGCAGGCGATCAATTTTGGTTATTGGTAGGGTTTGTGTTGTTCCAAGGCGGCAGCTATGGCGTTATCAGCATCATGAAGCCGATGGTGACGCGTGAACTCATGGGCGATAGCAATTTCGGGGTTATTTCAGGTTCATTGGCCCTGCCTTACTTGCTGTGTTCTGCCTTCGCGCCATATATCGGCTCGTTGATTTGGCAGCAGGGTGATTATGATACGGTATTGGCGGTCATGC
>NZ_JACSOF010000119.1:0-20569 GCF_014349205.1 Photobacterium sp. BZF1 | reverse complement strand
CCTTTATAGGGGGATTTTTTTTCACAATCAATTAGTAACCATCTGTCCAGTTGACACCATAAAAGCCTTGTGTTTAACAGATAATACTTTCCATAACGCACCGCATGCCACCAAACCAGCGAAGATATTTGCCAGTGATGCTGCCAGTAAAATATAAGCTATGCTATCTGTCGCTACCCCAAGCCAAATTGCCGGCAGGTATAAAACAAACAACCGGGTAAATGTCACCAGCAGCGCATGTTTAGATTGGCCCAGCGCATTTAATGCCGATACCGATACCATGCACAAACCTAGAGGCCCATAACTGAATGGTAGAATGATCAGGGCTAATTCGAACCATTGCTGTATGTCCAACTGCTGACTGAGCAATTGGCTTACAAACGGTGAAGCCAAAAATAGCAAAACGGCAATTACACTATGGAAAGCAAGTATGAACTTTGCCGTTGTCAGTAATAGACCTGTAATTTTCTCCCACGACTCCTGGCCGAAATATCGCCCAACCAATGGTGGGATCGACATGGTCAATGCCAGAGTAAAGACAATCGCGAAACTTTCAAAGCGTGTCAATAAACTCCAGAAGGCCAAGGTGTCGGTACCGCTTTTAGCAATAAGAAACATAACCCAAAACGCACTGACAGCCGGTAAAATCTGGTTTGCCGTGGTCATGACCGCTGTACCGACCAATTCTTTGAATGCTCCCCATGTTGTGCTATCAAATACTAAAGCTGAAAACCAATGCTTGCCTCTGGCTTTGAAGTACATATACATGGCTGTACTGCCATAACCCAACATTGTCGCCAGGGCTGCACCTGCTATCCCCATATCAAGGGTAAACATCAAAAGCGGATCGAGTACCAGGTTTATCACGCTGGCGATAACAAACATACTTCCGGTCATTTTGCTGTCGCCGTATGAGCGGTAGATACAGGTTGCCAAATACAACGCAGCAACGGAAAAAGCACTCAACAGCCATACCGGCCAATAGGTATTGAAAAGCCCCTTAAGCAGGTTTGCTTGCTCTGTTGGGGTATCACCTGCAATAAATACCGAGAAGGCATAATCGCTGAATACCCAAAACAGAAAACAAACTAGCGCAATCAGTATCAAGCCAAATATAACAGACACCGTTGCGACTCTTGTCGTCTTATTTCGCTGATTTGCGCCCACAGCCCTAGCAATGATTGACGTTGCTGCAACACCTATTCCTACTTGCAAGCCGACAAACACCGTTTGGAACGGTAGCGTCATGCCATGCACAGCTAGTTCATCAAGCCCTAGTAGCCCGATAAAAATCGAATCCACCAACTGAACCAACATAATGGCAAACAACCCTACTGTGAGGGGAAGCGTCCTGCTTATGATCAATTTCAAAGTCGGTGAGACAGACAACATATCTGCGACCTCTAGATATGGCTATGACAAGAAAAATGCCCAGCAGGACAGAAGAGATAAAACAAGTGAAAAAGGCCCGCCCATGGCGAGCCTTTAAAACGGCTTAAGAGTAAGCCTTAAGCGATATCAATCATCACCTTGCCCATCGCCTGACCACTCGCTAAACGGTTATGTGCCTCGGCAACTTCGGTAAGGGCAAAACGCTGGCTATCAAGAACAGGCTTTAGCTCACCTGCTTCGGCAATTTTCGCCAATGCTTCCAAGATTTTACCGTGCTCTTCACGCCCCTTGTTATGGATCATGGGGATCAGCATAAAGACGACATGTAACGACAGTCCTTTCATATGAACCATTGAAAGATCCAATTCAAGGAAAGACAGTGTTGTGGCGATCTGACCATTCAGTTTTGCTGCCTCAATAGAGTTATTAAGATTCGCACCACCTACTGAATCGAAAATCACATCGAAACCTTCGCTATCGGTATGTTTAGCCACATAATCCGCTACCGACTCTGCCTTGAAATCAATCGCTGTCGCTCCCAGGCTTTCAATCAACTCGGCTTGCTCGCCAGCACTACCCGTACCGTACACCTCTGCACCGAAATGACGTGCTAATTGAACCGCAACATGACCTACACCACCAGCAGCGCCATGCACCAGCACTTTTTGCCCTTGTGAGATACCTGCACGCTGGAGGCCTTCAAAGGCGGTAATACCCACTAATGGAAGCGCTGCAGCTTCTGTCATCGACAGGTTCTTAGGCTTATGGGCAATCAAATTAACATCTGCCAAGATATATTCGGCCAGTGTTCCAGGCAGATCGCCCAAACCACCCGCACAACCGAAGACTTCATCACCAGCCTTAAATTCAGTGATACCCTCACCTACGGCTTCTACAACGCCAGCAAAGTCCATCCCCAAAACAGCCGGTGCTTGCGGCGAAAACGGCAGGCCCTCACCCATTTCGCGGATCATCATGTCGATTGTGTTGACGCTGGTTGAAGCAATACGAACCAAAACATGCCCAGCTTTTACTTCTGGCTTTGCAACTTCTGCTTGCTCGAAACCTTCAACACCACCAAATTCACGAATAACCATTGCTTTCATGGGAATAACCTCTTTATTGAATGCGAAACTGATGGTGATAAGTATATTCGGCGCTGGTGAAATGATAATTCCGATTGGGGACGAATGAGTTTTAAGATTTCCTTAATAATCCCGCCATTATTAATTTTGCATTAAGACTGATTTCACCATGCGGCCAATTATCAACAGTCAAACTCGTCGCTAGACTGCACCGCATCAATTCCGATTCGTTTCAAGGAGTGCCCTATGCACTACGAAGGTAAAATTTATCGTCCTTGGATGGAGGCCGAGAGCGTACTGATCCAAACCACGCTGGGATGCAGTAACAACCAATGTACTTTCTGCACAATGTTCGACGATAAGCGGTTCAAAGTCAGGGATATTGAAGGTATCTTCCGCGATATAGAGGAAGCGCGCCTTATCTACCCTCATGTTGAATCGTTCTTCCTTGTCGACGGTAATGTAATGGCAATCCGGACCGAAATGTTGCTCAAGATTTTGGACAAAATCAAAGCGACATTCCCGGAAATCAAGAATATCTCGCTTTACTCCGGCTTCAATGACTTCCGCCGTAAAAGTATCAGCGAATTAAAAGAAATGAAGTCTGCCGGCCTTAGCATGGCGTATTCCGGTTTGGAGTCTGGCGATCCTATTGTTTTGGAGAAGATCAAAAAGCGCATGACCCGCGAGCACGCCATCGAAGGTATGGCGATGGCAAGAGAAGCCGAGATCAAAGTGCTGGCCTCTTTTATCTTCGGCCTTGGTGGCAAAGAACGCTCGGTTGAGCACGCAATCAATACCACTAGTTTGCTCAATATCATGCAGCCGGATGCTATAGCGCCAATGGCACTGGCCGTACAGCCAGGATCAGAGCTTGAAAGGGAAATCCACCGTGGTGAATTTACCCTGCCAACTCCGCTACAGATTCTGGAAGAGGAAAAGTACTTGCTGGAAAACTTGGAAGATTTCCCTTGCTACTATTGGGGCGACCACGGAAACAACATCTCACCAATGCGTGGGATGCTGCCAGCAGCAAGGCAACCGTTCTTGGATAAAATCAACCAAGATATTGCCCACAACCCAATCACCAAGCAGAACGTCATTCAGACCTTCGCCTGGTAAGGGTTGGTCAATAAAGCTTGTTGTCTTTCAATGGGACTTCAAGCAGGTTTGAACTGCCACGAACAGGCTGGCCAACCATTTCATCGTAAGCACTCTGTTGGCGGAGCACTTGCTGCTTCGCCTTCAGTCTGCGGCACTGCTTCTGCAACTCAACGATAGAGAAAGCTCGCAAGAAACACCCTTTTTCATCGGTGACAAAGTGTTCCTCGCCATCAACGACAACTGACACCTGATATAAAGATAAATCGAGCGAGTGAATAACCAACTTGTCGATATAGAAGTATTTCTCGAGCTTACTCAGTGTCATAGCCATCATTTTTCTCCTCAAACCAGTGACAACGATGGCAAGAAGCAAGACGATCACTTGGAAGGAATTATCTCGGCTCATTCACAGTATCAGGCCATCCTTCATCTCAATCCGGCGCTGAGCCCGCCCAGCTTTTTCAAGGTCATGAGTTACCATCACGACCGTCACACCTTCATCATTGAGATTTTCGATGAGCTGCATAATTTCATCACCGGTCCGCTGATCCAAATTCCCCGTAGGTTCATCAGCCAGCAATAGCGAGGGCGAACCGACCAATGCTCGGGCAATAGCCACCCTCTGCCGCTCACCACCGGATAATTCATGGGGCTTGTGCAGGCCGCGTTTGGTTAACCCGACCTTAGCCAAGGCCTCATTAACTTTATCTTCGCGCTCTTGCTTCGAGAGTTTTCGATAGAGCAGCGGTAACTCAATATTCTCACAAACATTAAATTGCGGCAGCAAATGAAAAGCTTGGAAAACAAAGCCTATTTGGAAATTTCGGATACGGGACAGCTCGATATCAGACAGGGCATCAACCCGGGTTCCGTTTAATACATACCGTCCTGCAGAAGGTGTATCGAGGCAACCAATGATCTGCAACAAGGTTGATTTTCCTGACCCCGAGGTACCAGTGATCGCGATATACTCACCAGAATCAATAGCTAATGAGATTGCTCGCAAAGCAACCACATCGCTACTTCCCATGGTATATACACGGCTAACCGTATCCAATTGGACCAATGCCGATATGTTACCTCCCATACAGCTCTCCTTACTCCCGTTTCAATGCCCGAATAGGGTCGAGACGTGAGGCGACTAACGCGGGATACAACCCTGATAGCATCCCCACCAGGCAGGCTGATCCCAAGGCAAGAAGGATAGCCCCTGGCGTGATCATCACTGGAAAATCACGAACTTTAGCGACAACAAACACCAACACCGCACCAAGCACTAACCCAGACAGGCCACCAATCGTTGTCAGGCAAGTGGCCTCGATCATAAATTGGTTGCGGATATCTTTGTGGGTAGCTCCGATAGCCCGGCGCAAGCCAATTTCTTCCGTCCTTTCACGAACTGCCACCAGCATCACATTCATAATACTGATCCCACCGACAACTAAAGATACGGCAGCGACGGATGCCAGCCAAAAAGTCATTGAGCGGGTTGCATCTGCCATGCTCTCTTGCAGCTCAGTTAAATCATTAATAATGAAATCATCAGGTTTATGATCGGGGAGACGGTGTTGCTGCCGTAACAGCTGCTGAATATGAGCGATGCTTTCGCCAATTTTGTTTTGGTCTGCAATGCGGATATGCGCGTAATGAATCGATCCCGGACGGGTTTTGCTTAAACCGATAATACGAAGTTTGGCCGTCGATAAAGGTATCAGCACTCTATCATCTTGGTCCAATCCGCCTGGAGATTGCCCTTTTCGATTTAATACCCCAACAACTTTAAATGGTGTTTGGCCGATACGAATCGTTTTGCCAACGGCACTTTCACCTTTAAATAGGGCTTTTTCTACACTTTCACCCAGCACCGCAACCTTTTTTGCTCGGCTCTGTTCATAATTATTGAACATCCGCCCCTTGGCGATTTCCCACTTTCTCAATAGCAGGTAGTCTTGAGTTGTACCTTGGATGCGGCTAATCCAATTTCTTGCTCCGTAAATTAATCGTCCTTCGGCATATACAGAGGGAGAAGTGGCGACCACATTAGGGACAAAAGTTCGTATAGCCTCAACATCTTCTAATGTCAGCGTTGATGAGTTGCCTTCCATCTGCACTCCCCCGCTCTGCATTGCATCGGGTTCAATAAAGAGTAAGTCTGCACCAAGGCTTTCTACTTGCTGCAAAACTTGGTGCTGACTACCCGCACCAACCCCAATGACGGTCACCACAGCCGTTACACCAATCATGATACCCAATATCGTCAGGGCACTACGTAAACGGTGGCGATAAATAATCCTTAGGGCATTCGATAAATACAACCAGTAACTCATCGCACTCAAAACCTAATTATCATTCAGCATATCTAGCTTTGAAGTCATTGACTCCTCTATGCGTGAAGTGTAACTAGCATTGCTCGTATCTGGTGTCTCATCGGTGGTTATCTCAACCACAGCAGTCATCCCGGGCAACAACGGATCGCCATTGTTTTCTACTGATAAAACAACGGTGTAGGTCACCACATTATCGAAGACTAATGGTGCGACACGGATTTGCTCAACTTTTGCCTTAAAACGCTGGTTGCCATAGGCCGGTACAGAAAACTCAGCACTCTGGCCAGTACGGATCTGGCCAATATCGGCTTCATCAATCCTTGCGTGTATTTCCATTTCATCCAAGGTATGGGCAAGTTTGAATAATCTCGGGGCCTCAAGGCTAGCTGCTACTGTTTGCCCGCTCATAACTTCACGCGACAACACAACCCCATCAATAGGCGCGAGAATTTCCGTTCTGGAGAGTGTCACTTTAGCCTCTTCCAGTGCCGCCTCATGGCTAATTACTACCGCTTTGGCTTGCTCTAACTCGGCCTCTATCACCCAAACATTCGTTTCTGCCTCTTCCAAGCTATTCTCTGATACCGCCTTACGCTTGTTAAGCGCTCTGATGCGCTTCAAAGAACGTACAGCTTGGCGCAATGATGCCTTTTTCATTTCTACCAGCGCCTCAGCATTGAGCAGGGCCGCTTCAGCTTGTCGTATCTGCGCCTCAAAGAATTTCGGATCAATCTTGGCTATTGGCTGCCCTTTTTGAACAACATCATTGAAATCGACCAGTAATTCAATAATTGTTCCTGACACTTCAGAGCCAACTTCAACTTCACCTACAGGCTTCAATGTCCCTGAGGCAATAACCATTAATTCTTGATCGTTTCGAGATGTAGGCTCTTCGACTTGTAATTCCTCAGCAAGCATGGCGTTTTGAGACTCTTGATATGAATCGTTACAGGCAATAAAAAGAGGAAGGATAAACAATATTGTCAGGTGACTGCAGATGGTAGATTGCATCTAAATAAAGCCTCCAGTTCATATGCATAAAATCAACTTAATTTAGGCATACCTGTCACTTAAGTAGCTAGTGGCGGCCTCAATGACCGCCACCAGCTTAAATTTTACTAATATCCATAATGACGATCACATTTGGAGAAACGGACTTTTTTCTTTGAGCCATAATACGATTTAGTAGGCTTACATTTTTGCGGCTTTTGCGGTTTATACTTGGTTTTCTTGTATTTGATTACAGGCTTCTTGTAATCCGCCTTGTGATAAGACTTATAGTCATGTTTGTAATAGGATTTATAACTGTATGCGTGAGCACCTGATGAAGCAACTGCCAGTGCAAAAGCAGCGAAAAGGCCAACTAGTTTAATATTCATTGGAATTTATCCTAATTCGTAGTACCGAAGTTATTCCTATATTGGTGTGTCTATTTTCTTAAACACGGTAGTATTTATAGATATTTGATAATGAATATGCAAAAAATAGCTTTAAACAATCATCTAATTTTTGAGACGTTTTTATTAATTCCTCATTAAATCCAAGAGGTTATTTTTTTAAAAAAACTATCAATACAATGATATTTCAAACACCTATACTACTTCGGGATTAACACAAACATATTAATAAAAAATATATCCTTGTTGTTTTATTTTGCCCTCTATTACAACAAAAAAAATCAACATCAAAATTGTAGTTTTTGGTAAATACTCAGCAAATTAGTTAAATTCCTTTTTACAATATAACAAAGAATATCGGTTCATCATCGACAATAATAAATAAAAGACCAGCTAATATAGCTGGCCTAATTATCAATATCTTATACAGAGAACAGATTATTTCTGCTTCGCTTTCACCCGCTTGATCTTGTTCATCACCGGGTAGCCGTCATCAATCAACTCATTAACGAACGTCGAGGGCTTTTGCGGCTCGGCGCAGACCCAAACATGCTTCTTGGCACGGGTAAGCGCAACATAGAACAGACGGCGCTCTTCGGCATCAGTGAAGCTTTCGCCTCGCGCCTGAAGGCAAGCAGCCAGCCCAGTATCACGATCAGGTGCTGGGAATACACCACGGTTCACATCGAGCACAAACACAAAGTCGGCTTCACGGCCCTTACTCGCATGGCAGGTCATAAAGTTAATGCCAAGGTGCGGCCATTTCTCCTGCCATTGCTTAAGCTTTTCAGGGCGCTGGTTGTTATTGCGACCAAGCAGCAAAGTGGTCACTTCACCTTTTTGCTGTGAGGCTAGTTGCGCCAGTTCCTGATCAATCAAGTCCTGGCATAGCAAGGTCACCGCTTTTCGCTTCTGTTTCTTGAAACTGGTGAGATCTTTTTTCAGCTGGTTCGGGTTCTGCTGGATAAAGGCATTCGCCACTTCACCGATCATGCTATTGAAGCGATACGTAGTATCGAGCTCAGTAATATGGCTGGCACCAAAGCGTTGCTCAAAGCCGGTCGTCAGGTTCACATCTGCGCCCGCGAAGCGATAGATAGCCTGCCAGTCATCACCAACCGCAAACAAAGTTGGCCTGTTGTCTTTCTCTCCGGCATGGCAAAGCGCTTCAATAAGCGCCAAACGGTGCGGGGAAATATCCTGATATTCATCAACCATGACAAACTGCCAAGGTGGCGTAAACTTGCCCTCTTTGACATATTCCGTTGCCCTTTGGATCATGGAATTGAAGTCAATCTGCTTGTTGGCTTTGAGATGTTGCTCATAAGCACGGTAGCAAGGCCACAGCAGAGCCAACTCACTCTTCATCCGGGCACGAGCCGATTCATTATCATGCTTTTCAATGCTTTCAACCAACTGTGACTTGTTCGCACCACGCTGGCCAATCAATTCAATATGACGCCATACCCAAGCCGCCAGTTGTTCACTTTTGGCCTGCTTCTCCATGGAGTTTTCGGCTTTGAAGCCAGGAATACGCCATTGGGTGAGGTGTTTTTGCCAACGCTTGGCAGAAGCGGCGGTTTCCCACTGCTCGGTCAACACCTGAGCGATCCACTTGGCACGCTCTTTCTCATCCAGCGTGACAGGCGATACACTCGGCATCTCACTCTCTACCGCTTTGATAATTTGGGTACCCAAACTATGGAAGGTTGCCACCTTGATACGGTCACTGACTTTCGCCCCCAAACGCTCACTCATCTCTTCAGCGGCTTTGCGGCCAAAGGCCAACATCAGGATTTCTTCTGGCTGGCATTGCTGATTTGCAATCAAGTAAGCGGCACGGGCCACCAGCACACTGGTTTTACCGGTCCCGGCGCCTGCCAGTACTAGGTTATGATCCTGATTAATCAAGACGGCTTCACGCTGGGAAGGGTTTAACGGCGACGATTCAAACTTATCGAACCATGATGACCACTTTTCGGTTTCTTTTTCCAACCATTGGCTGTTGGCTTCTTCTACCCAGTCTTGGTTACCTTCTAGCCAAGGCTCCACTTTCTCAAACGCCAATGGACGGAAAGATCCCGCCAGTTCACGGGTCAGTCCAGTCGAGGCTAAGGAGTTCTCAAGATAACGGTGCAATTGGCGGTGAGAGGATTCACGCAGGTAGCCATCAGCCTCAGCATAGCTATCAATACGAGTGAGCATTTCCGGCAACAGGTTATCAAGCTTTTCTACCCGGCCCTGCGCCCAGTTTCGATAAGCTTCAAGTAACATGTTGGCAAACGCCTTACATTGCCGCCAAGGCAAACCATGTATCGTCCAGCAATATTCCTGATCAGCAGAGGTTAATTCAAAACTGCCCCATAATACGCCACGATGGACATCTATAGCGCCATCCCACTCATCAAAGGGAATTTCTTCTGTTTCTGTTTGGCTATCAAGCACCAAACAATTTTCACCGAGAGCAATACTGCAATAATCACCTTGGGCGAGCCATTGGGCCAACCACCCTGCTGTCAAACGCATTCTGTCACCAACACTCAACTTACTTCTGCTACTACGCTAGCATTTGCGCGCGTTATTAGACATTGTGTAGCCTATTAACGAAAAAACGACTTGGACCTAAGAGTATCAAGTTCTATAGATATACCCTAGCGTCCAAAAAATAGTTTGCGTAAATTTTCTGCCAATTAATTTGTCCATGTTATTATTTTGCGGAGACTTTTACAGCGAGTTGTTGTCAATTTAAACAAGGCAAAAACTGTGAGTTGCGTTGGTGAAATTAAGCAGCAACCCTCTGGGTAGATATTCATTTCCAGACCAACACGAACAAAAATCAACCTAGAAATACCTGCACAAACCCTATAACTGCGTTTTTTATGTGGATTAATAACGCTTGCGAACTGAAGTTTGCTATCTTTAGCGCTTCACTAGGAAGACCATAAAAACAATGACAAATAGCCGCTTACAATTAACCTTGCGTCGTTACTGGGCAAACGACCGGATAAACTACAGCATACGTGTACTTATCGCCTTGGTAGGGGTTGCTCTCCCCTGCTGGTACCTAGAGGCTACCACTGAAGTCACGCCTTTAGTCTTGGGGATCATTGCCTCTGCGCTCGCCGAAACGGATGATAATTTAACCGGACGTATCAAAGCCCTGATCACCACCCTGCTTTGTTTCGTTCTCGCCTCTTTCTCGATTGAAATCCTATTCCCTTACCCACCGTTGTTTGCTATCGGGTTATTTACTTCGACCTTTGGCTTTATCATGTTGGGCTCGATGGGGGCACGCTACGCTAGCATCGCGTTTGCTTCTTTGTTGCTGGCGGTATACACCATGCTGGGAGCCGCGCAAAGTCCGAATTTGTGGTACCAACCAATGTTGCTGCTTGGCGGCGCAACCTGGTACGGGCTGCTATCACTGAGCTGGCAGGTATTGTGGCCAAACCAACCAGTTCAACAAAGCCTGTCTAAAGTCTTTACCGAACTGGCCTGCTACCTCGATAGCAAGAGCCAACTATTCGAACCGGTTGCTGATCTTGTCCCGCAGCCTCTCCGCCTGCAAGCTGCAACCAAGAATGCCAAGGTGGTCAGTGCACTTAATGATGCCAAATCAACCTTGCTTCACCGTGCCCGTCGCGGCCACCCAAATGAAACCGGGGACAAATTCCTCAAGATCTATTTCTTGGTGCAAGATATTCACGAACGGGCCAGCTCTTCCCACTATCGCTACCAAGACTTGGCCGCGGAGTTCCAGCGCAGTGATGTCCTGTTCCGTTTCCAGCGCCTGCTTACCCAACAAGCTAAGGCCTGCCGGGAAATTGCCCACGCCTTGGCAATGGGAAAATCTTACAGCCATGGTATCGAGAGCGTCAAAGCCCTGGATGAACTACAAGAGTCCCTGTTTTATCTCAAGAACCAAAACGACCCCAAGCGCCGGGTGTTTATCAACCAGCTGGAATACCTGTTCAACAACCTTGCCACGGTTGAACGCCAGCTTTCGAACGTCAGCAACCCTGATGTATCGACCACCGACAACGCCCGTGATAATGAGCTGTCTGATACCGAAGCGCGCAGCATGAAAGAGCGCTGGCAGCGTATCCGTGCCCAGCTTGATCCAAGCTCGATGCTGTTCCGTCATGCATTGCGTATGGCTGTAGCGCTTACCGTGGGTTATGGCATCATTCTCGGTTTAGATTTAGAACGGGGATATTGGATATTGCTGACCACCCTGTTTGTCTGCCAGCCTAATTACAGTGCAACCCGCCAAAGGCTGAAACAAAGGGTAATTGGCACCTTGGCCGGTTTGCTGATCGGCATGCCGTTACTTTACCTATTCCCGGGACAAGAAGGCCAATTGGTGCTGATGGTCTTTACCGGTGTGATGTTCTTTGCCTTCCGTACCGCCAATTATGGTGTGGCAACTATGTTCATCACCTTGCTAGTGCTGTTCTGTTTCAACCAGCTTGGCGAAGGCTTTGCGGTCATACTGCCGCGTCTCGGCGATACCCTGCTCGGCTGTTTACTTGCGGTATTAGCGGTGAGTTTCATCCTACCCGATTGGCAAGCCCGTCGCCTGCATAAGGTAATGGCGACAGCCATAGAGACCAACCGTGACTACCTAGCGCAAATAATTGGCCAGTACCGGATCGGTAAGAAAGACAGCCTGAACTACCGTATTGCCCGCCGCGATGCGCACAATACCGATGCCCAGCTCAGTACCGCAATCAGTAATATGCTGCTGGAACCCGGCCGCTACCGCATGGCAACAGACGAGAGCTTCCGCTTCTTGACACTGAACCATGCCATGCTGAGTTATATTTCGGCCCTGGGTGCCCACCGTACTCAACTAGAGGACGAGAGCACCCACCACTTGGTCTCTCAGGCCCACCGGCAGATCCACCAGCATTTGGACTGCTTGGCCGCCCAGCTGGCAGGCAACCACTGTGCTCAGGCACCGGAATCCGATAGCGAGCTGGATCAACGCCTTTCGTTGTGGCGCGATGAGGATTCCACTTCGGCCCGGATGGTGTTGCAACAATTACACCTGATCCAGCGCATGCTTCCCGAGCTTCATTCGTTGGCCAACAAACTGGCGGCGAGAACCAATGCTCCTGCCGAGGATGAGGCTTCAGCAAAGGCTTAGCGAAATAAACCGGGCTGCATTCGCAGCCCTTTGATTATCTGCCATTTAATCAGATATCCAATTACACTTTAAACTTCTGTACCGCTTCATTTAATACCTTAGAAAGCCGGATAAGCTCTTTACAGGAATCCACCGCACTCATTGTTACCTCATAGCTTTCTTGTGAAATTCCATTAACCGTCAGCATATTTTTGTTCACCTGCTCTGCCGTCACGCTCTGTTGTTCCGAGGCACTGGCACTTTGGGTATTCATGTCATTAATTTTTGAAATGGATTGCGTAATTGTGCCAAATGCGGCACCAGACTGGCTTGCTGAATCTATTGTTGATTTCAATAATTCCGTACTTTGCGACATGCTTAAGACCACTTCTTCAGTGCCCCCTTGGAGCCGCTCAATAAGGCTTTGAATTTCAGTTGTCGACTCTTGGGTTCTTTGGGCGAGGACTCTGACCTCATCAGCAACGACTGCAAACCCGCGCCCTTGCTCACCCGCCCTTGCCGCCTCAATCGCGGCATTAAGTGCCAATAAGTTGGTCTGCTCGGCAATGCCGCCAATCACATCGAGTATTTTTCCGATATTGTTCGTTTCCTCAACCAGGTTAGATAGTTGAGTTGATGTATGCGTAATTTCCCTATCCAGTTTATCGATATTCCCCATTGTTTCTTCTATCACCATCAGCCCTTTTTTAGCCTCCTGATCGGTCTCGCTAGCAACATGGGCAGCCGACACCGCATTTTGAGCGACTTCCTGAACAGAGATAGACATTTGATTCATGGCAACCGCAATCTGATCGGTCTGGTTCAACTGCTCTTTCGCACCACTCCCTGTTTTATCCAAAGTTTGGGTCAGTTGGGTTGAGGAATCACTCAGTTGTTCACTCGTGGCTATCACCTTGCCAATCATTTGCTTCAAGTTATCAGCTATTTTTTGCATGGCGCCAAGTAAAGTACCAATTTCATTATTACCGGCTTTTTCAAACCGAACATTGAGATCACCTTCTGCTAGTTGCTTAGCAATTTCTACAGCACGGTCCATGGGTCTGGTAATGCTTTTTGACGCTAGGTGAGCAAAAATAAAGGTAATAATCAGTGTTGTTAACCCACCGAAAATAATCACGTTATTCGCCAATGATGCCGACGATAAAGCCGCCGCTTGACGGGTTGTCATTAATGCCTGCTCAACCTGTATAATCTCATCGACTCGCTGGCGCAAACCATCCATGAATATTTTGCCTTGCTTACCTGCCAGTAAATTATATAAATCTGACATCGTCTTATATTGGGACGCTTCCCGAACAAGTCCAATTGCCGGCTCAGCATAACTGGTTATCCAGCCCTCAATGTCTCTAGCAAGTTGGGTTGATGCGATTGTTGAGCTGTTTTCAGCAATCACTGACCGACCCAACAAATAAGGCTCCAAAAAAGACTCTTGCCGGTTAAGCATGAACCCTCGCAGCCCAGTCTCCATATTAATCATGGCATTGAGTATTTCGTCACCGATGAAACCGAGCTGCATACTGGCGATCTCTTGGCGAATACCGTCCATTTTCTGCTTGCCAACACCTGAGGCTATTAACTCTGTCAGTGATTTATTTACCGCTTCTCCGCTTTGGATATCATTCCTCAGAGCGATCACGGATTCAGCATAAGCCTGCCAACGTATTGCTTGCTCTTCGACACCATCAAAACGTTGCTGCTGGGCTGGGTTATCACTGGTTAACTGTTTCACCGAGGTTAGATTTTCTTGGAAGTCTTTTTGCCCTGACTGGTACGGCTCCAAGTAGTCACTTTGACCGGCAATGGCAAACCCTCTCAACCCCGTTTCTTGATCCACCATCGCGCTGACCAGCCCCTCACTTTGGCGGATAACCTCATGAGTATGTTCAACCCAATGGGACGTTTTTTCCATGGTAGAAATCGCATTGTACACAACGCCCATTAGGCCTAACAACATCAAAGAAATAACGGAATTAATCAACAACAGGCGGGCGCGAATAGATAAGTTCGAGAAATCCATCTCCCAGCTCCAATCGAGTTAGTCGTATATTTGATGGTAGAAGAAACTGGCAATTAGTCTAATTTAAGCTATTGATAAAAAAGATATTAACGGAGTGCAGGGCCACCCTTTGCAACAAGATCACAAAAGGGGGTGAAAACGAACTGAATAAGTTGAAAAATTGGAAAGTTGATCAAACAAGGTAGCTCGGTGTCAGTTGCTCACGACACCGAGCCCATATTCTTACTGCTGGCCAGCGGCCGCCACAAAGGCCATTTCAACCAACAAGTTTGGATCGGCAAGTTCGACTTTGACACACGCACGGCTAGGCGCACAGCCTTCTGGCAACCAGGCTTCCCAAGCGACATTCAACGCATCAAAGTTAGCAAAATCGGTAACGTAAATTGTCACAGACAACAAACGGGATTTATCGCTGCCGACGCTGGCCAGCATCTCTTCGGCCTGGGCGAAAATCTGATTTACCTGACCGGTCATATCGGCGCTGGTGTCCTGCTCAGCCACTTCGACAAAGTGCGCAATACCATTAAAGACGGTCACATCAGACCATCGCTTGGTTGGGTTAATACGCTGAATATCCATACTACTTTCCTTTGAATCCCAAACCGACTAATGCTTGGGTTATTGATTGTTAGGCCAACATAATAGCGAAATTTAGTCTCAGCAGAATCTCCTATATCTGTCTGAAACGTAATTATTTATGAATACCCCTAACGCCAGGTTTACTTGAATCAGCAATATCTTGCCTCGACCAGAGGCTTGCCGTCACGATTGAGCAACCTTAGCTCCCCCTCTCTCGCTTCCAAAGTCGCCGTTGAAGGCAAAAATGCCGGACGGCGGAAGGTAAACTCAGCTTGGTGAATTGGGCCGTCAATGGCAGAAAACATCCGGGCAACCGAGTACATGCCATGAATAATCGGTGCTTTGAAGCCAAACGGCTTCGCGGTTAACCAGTGCAGGTGGATGGGATTGTAATCGCCCGATACGGCTGCATAACCCCTCGCTATTTGAGGTGTCAGCGTGAGTTTGTCCCGCTTGTTCCAAGCAGGGGGTTGTCCCCCTTCATCAACTGTTGCTTCAGTTGTTTTTTTCCGGTCATTGGTAGGTAGCTTATCTCGCAACAGGCAACGGCTGCGATAACTCGCTTGGTAAACGCTATCAAGTGTAAAACGTCCTTCAAGCTCAAACTCCAAGCCTTTTTCGGTTTGAATGCATTCAATGACACCGAGCGTGAAGTCATAGGCCTTACCGATTTTCAATGGTGTTTGTTGATGGAAGCTGACATGGGTGTGGATCATACCCAGCAGTTTTAAAGAAACAGAAGGATGGGTAAGTAACAACAACTGGGCGGGTTGGGTGGCCACAAACAAGTAAGGAAGAGGTAACCGATCCTGAGGCAAACCACAGCATGTGTTATAGCGATTAACGTTATCTCTCTCAAAAGTAAAACCATCGATGGTGATATTTATCGATGGCAAAGGATCCCTTCCCTTCTTCAGCATAGCCTTGGCCAATAACGACACTAAAGACGGTAGTTGGTTCTGCTTGATACGAATCGTTGTCACACGTTGATCCCTTCAGTAAGGCGAAAAGCAAAAAACCGAGCGTAGCCCGGTTTTAGCACTGGATGATGATATCCAAATCCAATCATCTTATTTGTATAAAGGCTTCTCGGCTGGCGATAACTCCAACTCTTCAACCAAAGATGTGAGATATAAATGTGCGACCTTGGCAAGGTTTGGATAGAACGGCGATATCCCTTCCACCTGTTGCAAAACCTCAAGGTAGCGCAATGCCCACGGCAATAGGTGCTGCTCTAGCAGTACAGCGCTGGCATCAAATTTCTCGGATTCCATAAACTGAGCAAAGGCCAATAGCATCAAACCAAATTGATCATCCGGCTCTCGCATATGGGTATCGAGTGCAATACCATTGCTTGCCAGGAAACGGCGATACTCAACAGTAGACTCTCCCATCACAATACTTTCTTTATCGAGGTAGACCGAGCCCCACGGTGGCGCAGGCATTTCACCAAGCCCTTCGAACAATAAACTGAACTCTCCAGCTAACTCATCATGCTTTGCGCTGTCTTGAATTTGGGCTGCCATTTCTTGCACGAGAGTTCGAACGTTTTCTTGATGCTTGGGTTCAAACTGCTCAGGGAGATCGCTAAGGGCAGGGAGAATAGCCTCAACCGAAGGGTGGGAAGGAGAATAATAGAACAGAAAACCTAGGATCCTAGGTACAAGGGTGATCATCAATTTTTACCTGGCTGTTGTCATCAGTAACACTACTCTATATTTGTTACTGCCCACTCCCCTAAATATGAAGTGGGCAGTAAAAGCATCCGCTTACATCGGGATTGCCCACAGGTTATAGAAGGCAATGCGGCCAATCAGTTCACCAACCAGCATGACACCCGCACCAGCAATCAACAATGGTTTAGCCGCTCCCTTTTGGCTGAAGATACCACAGCCAATCAGTACAGCAACCAACAATGCCACAGCTTGTGCGCCCCACAGGCTATATTGGTTTACTGCCAACTCAGGTGCAGCCTGAGTAACAAAACCGATATAATTAGGCTTCGCCGCAAGCGATACCAGCGCACCGACAGCCAAGGTTGCAAAACCCAACTTGTGAGCACCCAGCATCAAGGCAAACGCACCACCGGCAACCAACACCGTCAGCCACATCTGCAGTGAAGTATGGGCAGTATCCCAACTTGCCACAGTCGCCAACTGATATACCTGCGGGATAGACCAAGCAAATAGCAAACCAGCTAATACTGTCGCTTTGTTGGCCAGTTTATACAAAGACTCTTTCCCCGGCATGAAGCTCAGCGCAACAGTCGCAGCCGCACATGCCATAAACAAGCCACTCAGAATAATCTCGTTACTCATTGGAGAACGGCCTAAACCGAACAACAAGTTGAATGCACGTAGCGGTTGCCCCATGTGAAGGCCACCGATCGCCGAGCCGACCAACAGCAGAGCCGCAGCGACTATGTTAGCTGTTTTCAGCTGCACATCGCTGATTTGCTTCGTCGTGAAAGCCAACAGTGACAATAGGAAGATACCCACTGCAGCCTGGCCGAATACCGTGAAAAAGACTAATGGTAATTCATGCATGGCTTAGATCTCCTCTGGGTTCAGTACAGCGCCTGTCGAATCCCCTGTCGGGCGCGAATCAGCATGAGCTTTAACAACCAAGTTAGGTTTGGTCATTGATGGGTTTGGCAGCGGTGCGATAGCATTCTGCTGACCGTAGCGCTCACGCAGTACCTGAATTTCATCGAAATCCAATGCACGCTGTGGGCACGAATCGACACATATCGGTTTCTTACCTTCGGCGACGCGCTCGAAACAGCCATCACACTTGGACATCACCTTTTTCTCGGCATCGAACTGCGGCGCGCCATAAGGGCAGCGCATTTCACAGTAGCGGCAACCTACACAGGCATCTTGGTTAACCACAACCAAACCGTCTTCCTTGCGCTTGTGCATTGCACCTGTTGGGCAGCCTGCAACACAGGTTGGCTCATCACAGTGGTTACAAGAAATAGACAGGTAGTAGTTGAAAACATCTTGGGTCCAGGTATTACCATCTTTCTTCCAAATACCGCCACCGTACTCATAGACACGGCGGAATTTAGGACCGATATCCTGATCCTTCTCGTCCTTACAACTTACCGAACAGGTTTTACAGCCAGTACACTTCGCTGAGTCTACGAAAAAACCGTATTGTTTCATTTGTTATTCTCCTTAGACTCGTTCAATTTCAACAAGGTTTGTGTGCTGCGGGTTGCCTTTCGCCAACGCCGTCGCTCTCATTGTGGTCAATGTATTGATACAACCGCCTACATCGACACCGGCCTTGTTTTTCTGTGCCCATGCCCCTTCAGGGATAGCAACCGTTCCTGGAATAATGCGTGCAGTCACTTTTACCGGCATACGCAAACGGCCACGATCGTTGAATACCTCAACCTGGTCACCGTGCTTGATACCGCGCTGCATCGCATCAATTTCGTTCATCCAAACAGTATCTGGCGCCACTTCTTTCAGATGCGCAACCGACGCATAAGTTGAGTGGGTATGACCTTTGGTATGGAAACCGGTTAGCTGCAGCGGGTATTTCTTCAGCATCTCGTGATCTTCAATACCTTCTACCGCAGGGTGGTAAACCGGGATCGGAGAAATATCATCACCTTCCAGCATCGGACGCTCTTGGGCGAGTTCAGCTAGTGCTTCTGAGTAAATTTCAATTTTGCCTGATGGCGTTTTCAGCGGGTTCGCTTCAGGGTTATCGCGGAAATCTTTCAGTGCAATGTGCTCGCTAGAATCGGCCAGACGACGATCTACCACGCCCATACCATCGGTCTCGGCAAACGTTGGCAAAGCCGGGTTGTTCTTGCGAACCTGACCATAGGCATGCTCAAGCCATTGCTCGTAAGTACGGCCTTCAGTGTAGGCTTCCTTGAGACCCATTTTTTCAGCCACTTCTGTCAGTACATCGTACACACGTCGGTTTTCCCACATTGGCTCAATCGCCTGCTGTACGCGAACCATATAGTGGTAAGCACCTGACTGGTATGAGTTATTGATCAGATCATCCGTTTCCATCGTCGATACGTCAGGCAATAGAAGATCGGCATAACGTGCAGTCGGTGTCATGTGGTTATCCCACACTAGGTTGAACTCAAGCTTTGACTCATCCGCCAAGATTTCATGGGTACGGTTAAGATCAGAGTGCTGGTTGCCCGCCACGTTACTGGCGTAGTTCCACAGGAATTTGATGTCGGTAGACAATTTTTCAACGCCACGAACATGATCAGCTTTCGCCGTCATTTCCGAGCCGCGTACAATAGCGTCAGTCCATAGGAAACATGGGATAGACGCTTTTACTGGGTTTGGCAGAGCCAGACCAGACAATACGTAAGGAACACTACCGCCCCAAGTACCAATGTTGGTGCCATGGCGACCGAAATGGCCGGTCATAATAGGTAGCATCATGATTGCGCGAGAAGCTTGTTCACCGGTTTGAGTACGCTGAACACCCCAGCCTTGGGAGATCCATGCCGCTTTGGCACCAGCAATTTCCCGTGCAAGCTGCTTGATACGTACCGCTGGGATACCGGTCAGTTCACTCGCCCATTCAGGAGTTTTCTCAACCTGATCATCACCCAAGCCGAGGATATATGACTTGTAAGAGCTGTTCTCTGGCGCACTTTCAGGCAGGGTAGACTCGTCCCAACCTACAGCGAAACGATTGAGCATCTCTTCATCAATCAGATCTTCTTTGATCAAGGTATGGCCTAATGCAGCAACTAGCGCGGCATCCGTACCCGGGCGGATTGGCAACCACTCGCTGGCAAACGCTGTCACACTGTCGGTGCGGCGCGGATCAATCAAGATCACTTTGGCGTTGCTCTGCTCAAGAGCATGATAGATCTCAGCAATCTGGCCACCACCAGACATGCGTGTCTCGGCCAGATTTTGGCCAAACATCACCACAAGATCAGAGTTTTTGATTTCAGAAAATAGTGTTTGTTGCTCAGTACCGTAGATGTTGCCCGCCTGACCAAAGACATAAGGCTGGATAGCATTCATCTGCGCTTCAGAGTAAGTGTTGTGCGAGCCAAGGAAACCACCCGCCACATTCAACAGACGACGACAGGTATTAGGCCCCTGCAGGTTACCGCCGGTTAGGCCTGAGCCATAGTTGTAATACACCGCTTCATTGCCATATGTCTCGATCACACGAGAAAGCTCTTTGGCAAGGATCGTCGTGGCTTCATCCCAGCTGATACGCTTGAATTTACCTTCGCCACGTTTGCCGACACGTTTCATTGGGTACTTCAAACGGTCAGGGTTGTAGGCACGGAAACGTGCAGAACGACCACGCAAACAAGGACGGATTTGATGCTGGCCGAAAATCGCCTCATCGACGCCATCTTCAGGAGAAATTTTTACCGCTACGCCATCACGGACATGGACTTTAAATGGACAGCGGCTGCCGCAGTTTACCAAACAAGCACTGTACTTGATGGTCTCTTCGCCAACTGGTGCTGCATCGGTCGCGGATGCTTTGAACGGTAGGGTCAT
>NZ_JACSOF010000118.1:0-20618 GCF_014349205.1 Photobacterium sp. BZF1 | reverse complement strand
TCGTCGGTAAAGCTACGTCTAGTAACAACTTTCATATAAACACCTCTTATTCCTAATAAAGAGGTGTCTACTTTTAGGGGGTCACTTCAGGTCCTGGGTCCTGGGTCCTGGGTCCTGGGTCCTGGGTCCTGGGTCCTGGGTCCTGGGTCCTGGGTCCTGGGTCTGCAAGCAGCATTCGTTTATCGCTATGATACGTCAAGCTCTTGCTTCTGCTTTTCGCTTTTCCTAGGACCCGCACTTCCCAGGGCCTAAAACCCGCTCCTTTTTCCTACAACTTCGCTGCCAGCTCGACCCCTTGGCGGATCACCCGCTTGGCATCAACTTCGCCGGCAACATCAGCACCACCGATTACATGGACATTGATGTTCTTGGCCTTTAGCTCGTCAGAGAGCACATCAACTGAGGTTTGTCCGGCGCACAAAACGATGTTATCGACATCCAGTATGCGTGACTGGCCTTCGACAGTGATGTGCAAGCCTTGATCATCGACTTTGTCGTAGCTCACGCCACTTAGCAGCTCAACCCCACGTTTTTCCAAGACTTTCTTGTGGATCCAACCGGTTGTCTTGCCTGGCCCTTTACCCATCTTGCCTGGGCGGCGCTGCATCAGCCACACCTGACGCTGGCTAACATATTCCTCATGCGGATATAGCCCACCAGCATGCTCAATGGACTTGTCGATACCCCAATCCTTGAGCCAGTCATCCAAGCTTTGATGATCCGGTTCGGTCAGCATGGTAGAGACATCCACCCCGATACCACCTGCACCAATAACAGCCACTCTCTGGCCTAATTCGACTTTGTCACGGATCAGCGTCTGGTAATCAATCACTTTTTCATGGTCGATACCAGGAATTGGCGGTCGGCGCGGCTGGACGCCGGTGGCAACTATCACTTCATCATAACCTTGCAGGTCTTCCACAGACACCGCTTTGCCGAGCTTCACGTTCACCTCAGTCTGCTCTAGGCGGCGGGTGAAGTAGCGGATAGTTTCCTTGAACTCTTCCTTACCCGGGATTTGCATCGCCAAGTTGAACTGGCCACCGAGATGATCATTCTTTTCAAACAAATCGACTTTAAAGCCTCGCTCTGCCGCCGCAACGGCCGTTGCCATACCGGCAGGCCCTGCCCCAACAATCGCAACCCGGCGCTGACTGGCCGAAGGCGACAAAATCAATTCCGTTTCGTAACAGGCTTGCGGGTTGACCAAGCAACTTGCCCGCTTGCCGACAAACACATGGTCCAAACAGGCTTGGTTACAACCGATGCACGTATTGATGTCATCAGCCCTGTCCTGCTCAGCCTTGATAACGAAGTCCGGGTCGGCCAAGAATGGCCTTGCCATAGAAACCATATCTGCTTGGTTGCTCGCCAAGATATCTTCGGCAACCTGCGGGGTGTTTATACGGTTACAGGTCACCAGCGGGATAGATATTTCAGACTTGAGCTTTTCAGTAACCCACGCGAAGGCCGCCCTTGGCACTTGGGTTGCAATCGTCGGGATCCTCGCCTCATGCCAGCCAATACCGGTATTGAGGATAGTAACCCCTGCTTGCTCAAGTTGTTTGGCTAGCATCAACACTTCTTCATGGGTACTGCCCTGCTCTACCAAATCGAGCATCGAGAGGCGGAAAACGATGATAAAATCCCGGCCAACACGGGCCCTTACCGCTTTGACCAACTCAATCGGAAAACGCATCCGGTTCTCATAGCTGCCGCCCCACTCATCATAGCGATGGTTCGAGCGCTTACAGATGAACTGGTTTATCAGGTAACCTTCCGAACCCATCAACTCCACCCCGTCGTAGCCAGCCTCTCTGGCAAGCTCAGAACTGCGAGCAAAGGCTTCGATGGTTTTCTTGATCTGCCGGGTACTCATCTCTTTCGGGGTGAATTTAGAGATAGGAGCCTTGATAGACGAGGCACTAACGGCGAAAGGATGCATGGCATAACGCCCGGCATGGAGTAGCTGCAAGGCGATTTTCCCACCCTCATCATGCACGGCGTCAGTAATCACACGGTGCGCCCGCGCTGCACGCCCAGAGCTGAATTCAGCACTAAGCGGGTGAAGACGACCACGAAAGTTCGGCGAGAAACCGCCGGTAACAATAAGACCAACACCGCCTTTGGCTCGGGCAGCATAGAAGGCGGCAAGTTTCTTGAACCCGTCGCGGGATTCTTCCAGCCCGGTATGCATCGATCCCATCAACACACGATTACGTAATTGAGTGAAACCAAGATCCAGCGGTGATAACAGATGAGGGTAAGATTTATCGTCCATGGCTTCCATTCTTTATGTTGTTATGGTCTGACCAGTATACGAAGCGACCAACTATATTTCAAACAATCGTTTACATTAACGCAACAATATATTGATTTAGATCTAACTCCATGGATAAAAACGTATCCAAAAGTAGCGACATGGCACAGGATTATTTTGATGATAGGTACTTCCCACTTGTGCTGCTAAACCACTAGCCTACTTCGATTAATTACTGAATTTCCTTTATTAGTCGGTTAGCATGTACATTTAGATACAGAACTAAATCATTATTATTACGTCCAATCTTATATAGATTGAGAAATAAGCAGGCTCAGAGCCTCGGCGAAAAATCAGGAAACTTCATGAAAGTGATCTTTAAAGGAATTGGCAAAATCTTCCGTTGGATATGGAAATTGATCAGCTTTACCCGTCAGCTGGTCATCAACTTACTGTTCCTCATTATCATTGGCGCGCTGTTCTTCGCCTTTACTGAGAGTGGCAAAGAGCCAGAACTACCGGAGCAAGCAGCATTAGTATTGGATCTGTCGGGTCCCATCGTCGAGCAGCGCAGCTACTCCAGCCCGCTTGATAGCCTTACCAGCAGTGCATTCGGTAATGAGCAGACCCAAGAAAACGTCCTGTTCGATATCGTCGATACCCTGCGCACCGCTGCCACTGATGAACGTATTACTGGCCTAGTACTCAACCTGCGCGACATGAGCGAGACCAACCTGACCAAGTTGCGCTACATCGCCAAGGCACTGGAAGAATTCAAGGAGTCCGGTAAACCGGTTTATGCCATTGGTGATCATTACAAACAAAGCCAGTACTACCTATCGAGCTATGCCGACAAAGTGTTTATGTCGCCAGATGGTGGGGTCATGCTTACCGGTTACGGCAGCTATACCCTCTACTACAAGAGCTTGTTCGAGAAGCTGAACGTCAATACCCATGTTTTCCGCGTCGGTACATACAAGTCATTTGTCGAACCTTACACCCTAGATGGCATGTCTGACGAAGCCCGTGAAGCCAACACGGCATGGCTGAACCAACTTTGGGGCGCTTACACTTCTGATGTAGCAAAAAACCGCCAGATCGATGCCAGCACACTGACCCCAGAACTGGATCAGTTTGTTGTTGAGTTGAAAAGCGTCGACGGTGATTTTGCCAAGCTAAGCGAGAAAATGGGCTTGGTCGATGAGCTCGTAAACCGCCCTGGGCTTCGCAAGCAACTTATCGATGCTTTCGGCGAGAACGATGACCATAGCTTCAATCAAATCAGCTATTACGATTACCAGCCAACCATTGGTGATATCCAGTTGCCTAGCGACAACCAAATTGCGGTCGTTGTCGCCAGCGGTGCCATCATGGATGGTACTCAACAAAGAGGTAACGTTGGTGGTGATACCACTGCAGGCCTATTGCGTGAAGCTCGCCTTGATGACAAAGTGAAGTCGGTCATTCTCCGTGTCGATAGCCCGGGGGGCAGCGCTTTTGCCTCAGAGGTGATCCGCAATGAGGTCGATGCCCTAAAAGCGGCAGGCAAGCCTGTTGTTGTCTCTATGTCGAGTGTGGCAGCATCAGGCGGCTACTGGATTTCATCTTCTGCTGACAAAATCATGGCCCAGCCAACCACGATTACTGGCTCGATCGGTATCTTTGCCATCTTGACCACCTTCGAAAAAGGCCTTGAGAAGATGGGCGTTTACAGTGACGGTGTTGGCACAACCCCATTCTCTGGTGTCGGTGTTACCCGCGAACTGCCTGAAGGTATTGCCGAGATCTTCCAGCTAGGCATCGAGAACGGCTACCAACGCTTTATCGGACTGGTTAGCCAAAACCGTGATATGACGCTTGAGCAGGCAGACAGCGTTGCTCAGGGACGAGTCTGGACTGGTAAAGATGCCCTTGCCCTAGGTCTGGTCGACGAACTGGGTGATTTTGATGATGCCGTTGCCAGTGCCGCCGAGTTAGCAGCGCTGGGTGAGGACTACGAGGTACGCTGGATGGCTAAGCCATTGAGTACAGCAGAAATGTTCATGCAACAGTTCAGCTCTGAAGCCAAGGTCTTTTTCCACCAGCTAGTCTGGGGAGAGTTGCCTGAAGCCATGCAACCTGTTACACAAAAGGTTGTAACAGACCTATCTACCCTTGGTAACTTCAATGATCCAAAAGGACAATATGCCTTCTGTGTAAACTGTCCGGATCTTTAAAAGTGAGATCAGCCCGGCAACGCCGGGCTTTTTTTACGCTACATACCCCGTATAATGCGCCCACCAAACCGATAATTCTGTACCTTCATATGGAAAGAAAACACATTTACATCGCCTACACCGGCGGCACAATTGGTATGCAGAAGTCAGACCATGGCTACGTACCAATTGCTGGTTTCATGGAACAGCAATTGGAAAGCATGCCAGAATTCCATCGTGCAGAAATGCCAAAGTTCACCATCCACGAATATGATCCCCTGATTGATTCGTCGGATATGACGCCAGCGGATTGGCAGCGCATTGCTGATGATATTAAAGCGAACTACGACAAGTACGACGGTTTTGTGATCCTACATGGTACGGATACCATGGCATATACCGCCTCTGCTCTGTCATTCATGTTCGAAAACCTCGACAAGCCTGTGATTGTCACCGGTTCGCAAATTCCGCTTGCGGAGCTACGTTCTGACGGCCAGAGCAACTTGCTCAATGCCCTTCACGTTGCCGCGAACTACCCGATCAACGAAGTCACTGTGTTCTTCAACAACAAACTGATCCGTGGTAACCGCAGTACTAAAGCCCATGCAGACGGATTCGGTGCCTTTATTTCACCTAACCTACCACCGCTGCTGGAAGCCGGTATCAACATCCAACTCAACAATGTTGAAATCGACAAGAAGCCGGAAGGGGCATTCAAAGTCCATAACATTACCCCTCAACCGATTGGCGTGATCACCATGTACCCGGGGATCTCACCTGAGGTGATCCGCAATACCCTGCGCCAACCGGTCAATGCGATGATCCTGCTAACCTTCGGTGTCGGTAATGCCCCGCAGAATGCAGAACTGCTTGAGCAGCTAAAAGAAGCTAGCGACCGTGGTGTTATCGTCATGAACCTTACCCAGTGTCTATCTGGCAAGGTCAATATGGGCGGCTACGCGACAGGTTGTGCCTTGGCGGATGCTGGTGTCCTTAGCGGATACGATATGACCCCTGAAGCGGCATTGGCCAAACTGCACTTCCTGCTGAGCCAAGATCTTCCGGTGGAAACCGTACGCAGCCTGATGCAACAAGACCTACGTGGCGAGCTAACCCACTAAGCCTCCCACTTTGCATCACGAACGCAAAACAAACGGCAGCCTAAGGCTGCCGTTTTTATTGTCATGCCCTCAAAATCAACTACTCGGCTACACTTTGACTATTCCCGTCAGCGAAAGGCCCTGAGTACATTATGATCCTACATGGCTCCTCGATTTCACCCTTTGTTAGAAAAATCATGCTGGCCCTTGCCTATAAAGGGATCACTTATGAGCTTCAGCCCCTCAACCCCTACGTCGAAAAAGAGCTCGCTCAAAAGCGTCACCCGCTGGGGAAAGTGCCGGTGTTGGAAGTCGACCAGCACAGCATCATGGACTCAACGGTAATCGCCCACTTCCTCGACGACCAATACCCTGTTCCGCCCCTATACCCCGGTGACGCAATCACCCGGGCTAAGATCCGTTGGTTGGAAGAATATGCCGGCACCCGCCTCACTTCCCTTATTGGCGGGGTACTGTTCTATCAAAAAATTCTGCGGGGAAAAATGCTCGGCAAAGAGGTCGATGAAGAAGCGGTAGAGCAGTGCCTCGAGCATCACCTGCCAAGGGCAATACAATACCTGGAAGAGCAGTTGCCGGAGCAAGGTTATATTGGCGACCATATGTCGATGGCTGAAATTAGCCTCTGGAGTGTAATGCGAAGTGGCTGGATGGCAGGATTGCGTTTTAGCCATTATCCGATGCTAGAGAACTATCTGGCCCGCATCGAACAAGAACCCTGGGTGGCAAACCTAATGGGAGAAGAAGACCACGAGCTGTCAGGTTTTTATTGCCCGCCCGTGGTTCTCGGCACCATCAAATAAGGGATGGATAGCGGCAGGAGGCTGCTTTAGAGTTGGTCATGTTCAAAACGGGCAATATCGTCTGTTGCCATCCCTGACGCCGACTGGTTGTCACCGGCAAACTCTTTTTTGAGTTCCGCTTTGGATTTGAATTTGATTTCCCCACCTTTCTCTACTGTCATGTGGGCCGCTTCAGCATTATGGCGGGACTGGTAGAGCATGACGGCCTGCATGGAAGAATCACGCTGCTCTGGCGTAAGCGGTGTTCCATCTGGCCACTTGCCAATTTCAACCGCCGTTGCAAGGCGCTGGTACACTTCTGGGGTCATAGCGTTAAGCAAAGTTTCAAGATCCATGGCTGTTTTGTTTTCCTTTTAATAGCATTTCTTGCTCGCAGTAATAACAGTTTCCTCTAAAGCTCGCCAAGAATACGTCGATAAAATGCTTTAGGGATCACACTGCTGAAAATCAGCGGCCCGCCTCAGTCTTTTATTTTTATTTTGATAAACTCGTTAACAACGATTCACGCTATTGGATTCACTGATAAGCCAAATGAGAAAATCCGCGCGACAACTTACCCTATTAATAGCCTGCTTGGTCTTGCTCAGCGGTTGCTTTGAACGCCACCGCTCTACCGACAGTTTGTGCCAAGCTGAGCCGCAACTCTGCGCTGACACCAACCTCAATGATGGTCAATGCCGCCTCCAGCGGGTCAACCTCATTTGGCAACGTTACGAAGTGCTAAAAAGCCCGACAGACAAAGAGAAGTTCAAAGAGCTGAAATATACCTACGACTACCAGAAATGTTTGGAGTACGCGGCACGTATCGAGCCTACCGAGCTGAAAGAGCGCAAAACCCTCCGTACCCAAGCGATGCTGAGCGCGTATGCATCAATAAAACGCCTCAACGAAGAGTTAGCGCAATCAAACGACCCTGAAATCCTCTATTTCCGTTGGAGCCAAGGTGATCAGGATGCTTTGCGCAAGTTCCTGAGGCTTGAGGGCAGCGAGGTAATGGAAACCCCAGATATGCAATTAGCATTGGCGACCTTCTATACTACCAAAGATCAGGAGAAGACGGTTGCGTTGCTGGAGCACGCTCTGGAACTTTACGGGAGCCGGCCAAAGATTAAACCGGAAATCATCCTAAGTTTAGCGACGTTATCTCATCAGAATGGGAGAACAGAAAAAGCCTATCTATGGGCGAAAGTGGGTAGTGAGTTGTCTATGCCAGTTGCCAGCCAGGACAAATTGAATGCGTTTTACCCAATGAGCACCGAGCGCCGCAGCGAGCTGGACGGTCAAGCTATTGGCATTGCCCAATCACTTCGAAATGGTGAATTCAGCGCCAGCATGGCCAATTGAGTATTCCGGCTTATTCACCTTTGCTCAAGCGCCTACAAAAACGCCCTGCTATCTTTGAGCAGGGCGTTTCCGTTTAAGCCCATCTCACAAGATGGCTTGAGAACAAAGCACAGTAGGCTGAGCTTATTGGCCGCCGCCAGCCTCTTCATTATTAAAAATCAGAGACACCGAGTTCACACAATATCTTTCCCCTGTCGTTTTCGGCCCATCAGGGAAAACATGCCCGAGGTGGCTGTCGCACTTGGCACAACGGATCTCAATCCGCTGCATACCATGGCTGTTATCTTCCAGGTAGCGGATAGCATCTCGCTCGATAGGGGCATCGAAACTCGGCCAGCCGCAGCCTGAATCATACTTACCGCTTGAGTGGAACAATGGCGCTTGGCAACACGTACAGCTATAAACACCTGTTTCGCGGTTATGAAGTAGCTTGCCCGAGAACGGCGCTTCCGTTCCCTGCTCACGACAGATGTGATACTGCTCTTCCGTCAGTTTTTCACGCCAGTAAGAGTCTGATTTAGCTGACATTATACTTCCTTCTTATATTATTCACGTTATCAATTCTGAAAAATGGTTGCCATTTGCGTCAACTGTGGCACATACTTTCTGCTCGAAAGGATTTTACATCTTCACTGCTCATTTAAGCATATTTTGGATGAGCTTCGTGTTGATATTAAAAGTTAATAACAGCAATGATTGATATTCATACAACTTCTGTACGAATTTGCAGCGTTGTAGTGGGAATGTAAAAAAAATCCGAACTTTTTTTTGACCTTACGCAATTTAAGTTCGTTTTTCACTTGCAGCGTCACGTTAGATTCTGTAATTTTACTACCAGTTATCTTTCATTAGAAATTAAGTTGTGGAGCAACTGTAATGACTATCAAAGTAGGTATTAACGGTTTTGGCCGTATTGGACGTTTTGTTTTCCGTGCTTCTGTAGAGCGTAACGACATCGAAGTTGTTGGTATCAACGACCTAATCGACGTTGAGTACATGGCTTACATGCTTAAGTACGATTCAACTCACGGCCGCTTCAACGGTACTGTTGAAGTAGAAGGTGGCAACCTAATCGTTAACGGCAAAACAGTTCGCGTAACTGCAGAGCGTAACCCAGCGGACCTTAAGTGGGACGAAATCGGTGTTGACGTTGTTGCTGAAGCAACAGGTATCTTCCTAACTGACGAAACTGCTCGTCAGCACATCACAGCTGGTGCGAAGAAAGTTGTTCTAACTGGTCCATCTAAAGATGCGACTCCAATGATCGTTATGGGTGTTAACCAAGACACTTACGCGGGTCAGGACATCGTTTCTAACGCTTCTTGTACTACGAACTGCCTAGCACCAATCGCTAAAGTTCTTAACGACAAGTTCGGCATCGAGTCTGGTCTTATGACTACTGTTCACGCAACTACAGCTACTCAGAAGACTGTTGACGGTCCTTCTGCTAAAGACTGGCGTGGTGGTCGTGGTGCTTCTCAGAACATCATCCCATCTTCAACTGGTGCTGCTAAAGCTGTAGGCGTTGTTCTTCCAGAACTAAACGGCAAACTAACTGGTATGGCTTTCCGCGTACCAACTGCTAACGTTTCTGTAGTTGACCTAACAGTTAACCTAAAAACTGGCGCATCTTACGAAGCTATCTGTGCAGCAATGAAAGAAGCTTCTGAAGGCGAGCTGAAAGGTGTTCTAGGTTACACTGAAGATCAGGTTGTATCTCAGGACTTCATCGGTGAAGTACAGACTTCTGTATTCGATGCTAAAGCTGGTATCGCTCTAACTGATAACTTCGTTAAAGTTGTATCTTGGTACGACAACGAAATCGGTTACTCAAACAAAGTTCTAGACCTAATCGCTCACATCTCTAAGTAATGTAAGCTTTTAGCTAGATGATAAAAGGCGACGCTACGGTGTCGCCTTTTTTGTATCTGTACTTTTGATACGCTCACAAAACCAAAAAGCACTAAAACGCAGTTAAAAAATACCTACAAATTTAACAAATATTTTTTAATAGACGCCGTTATTTTTTTAATAAAAATAAGTGTAAAATTGACTGTTACTTTCACACCAAGGTGGCAATCATTTATACATTGCTACAACCAAAGGATAGTCTGATGGATTTCAATACTCTTCCAACAGTGGCGGCCTTATCCGATGCTGTCACTATCTGTGATTACCAAGGGATCAAAATCGTAAAGATCAGCCATGAGCAGGCTGATGCCGGTATTTCCCTGCATGGCGGGCACCTTGTCTGGTTCAAACCAAAGGGTGAGGACGATGTTATTTGGCTGAGCGAAAAAGCAGAATTCGATACGGCGAAGGCTATCCGAGGCGGGATCCCTGTATGCTGGCCTTGGTTTGGCAAGGCGGCAGCACCCTCGCACGGCTTTGCCCGCAACAGCGAATGGACGCTAAAAGAGCACCGTGAAAATGACGAAGGTGTGATTGTCGCGTTGACACTGGCAGATAGCGAAGCGACCCGCGCAGTATGGCCTCACAAGTTCAACAATGTATTGACGTTTGAAATTGGCACAACACTAAAAGTCTCGCTGACTTCTACCAATACCGACAACACTGAGTGGAGCTTCTCTGGTGCTCTTCATACTTATTTCAATGTAGAGAGCATCCGCAGCACCACTATCACCCAAATGGGCAGTGAATACCAAGATAGCACCCAGGTAGGGAAAGTCTGCCAAGGCGGTGAGCAACTTAGCTTTGAGGGTGAAGTTGACCGTGTTTACACCCAGCCTGAGCCAACGGTGATGATCCAAGACCACCAGCGCCGCCAAATAGCAGTAACCAACAGCGGCCACAATGCAGCAGTGATTTGGAACCCGTGGCAAGAGCTATCCATTAGCATGGCTGATATGGCCGACGATAGCTTCGAAACAATGGTCTGTGTCGAGTCAACTATCCACAACAGCAATAGCATCACTTTAGCGCCAGGTGAATCTCATACCCTGACCACTGAAGTCAGTGTGAAGCGTTAACCGGTAGCGGAGCGCAATAGAATGCCCCTTCTCTAACCGGAAAAGATACCGGAGCGGCCCTCTGGTATCTTTCAAACACATCAAGCCAGCATCTGCGTGTTAGCTTCAATCAATACCCAACCATTCCCGTCAGGATCGGCAAAGGTCGCAAACCGTCCCCCAATTAAAGTGACAATCTCCGACAGAGGCACGCCTCGGCTCGATAACTCATCATGGGTCGAGTGGATATCATCGGTCTGCACGACTAACCCCTGAACCGAACCGGCTTTCATCCCGCCAAAAGGCATGACCAGGCTAATCGTTGTCTCAGCACCTCTAGGGGCCAGTTGAATCCAGCGTTTATGCTGATCCGCTTGGTGATCGCGGATCAACTCAAATCCCAGCATGTCCCGGTAAAATGCTAACGCTTGGTTTTGATCAGAAACGGGTATCGACACAGTATCAACACGAGAAATACTCATTAATTAGGCTCCCCCAACTCTCGGCACTTTTTTAGCTTAAGCCAGAGATTTTGATTTAGCTCTCAAAATAACTCCGGCTCGCATTTTTTTGACACTGCTAATGCACACCGTTAGCCCCTCCTCACCCACCTCGACTTCAAGCTTATTTGCAATAATCACGATGGAAAGTCCATTTTTTTGCAAAAAAGCCATCATGCCCTCTACTGCCACCATTTATCACCATCTTTAATCAATGAAATCCTTTGCATTCAGTAAATAGCTCTGCAATGGAAATAAATTTCACCATATATGACTATCCATTTGCACAAGCCACCAGCATCACATTCCATCAACATTTTCGTGAATTTTTTTAAACACTAGCTCTTGCAGAACGGGATTTATAGGAGGATAGTAGATTGATGAGCAAAAAATATTCAGCTTGTAAGGAACACCGAAAAAGGAAATTTAGTTTATAAACCAACAACTCAGTCAAGCAATTTAATCAGTTAGGTCTAGTCTTAAGATATGGGGGATGTGAAAGATTTGTGTTTTCGTCCTTTCTAATTGATTAAAGAACGATTCAGGGGGCATACCATGAGTATTTTTGACCACTATCGTCAACGCTATGAAGAATCCAAGGATGAAGAGCTTTCATTGCAAGAGTTCCTTGAGATCTGTCGTAACGATCGCAGCGCTTACGTCAACGCAGCAGAACGTCTGCTGATGGCAATTGGCGAACCCGAAATGATTGACACTGCTCAAGACCCACGCTTGAGCCGCCTTTTCTCCAACCGCGTAATTTCCCGCTATAAAACATTTGAAGATTTTTATGGTATGGAAGAGGCGATTGAGCAGATCGTTTCCTACCTTAAACACGCCGCACAGGGCTTGGAAGAGCGTAAGCAAATCCTCTACCTGTTGGGTCCTGTAGGTGGCGGTAAATCATCATTGGCTGAAAAACTGAAAAGCCTCATGCAGAAGGTGCCAGTTTATGTGCTAACAGCTAACGGTGAACGCAGTCCAGTTAACGATCATCCATTCTGCCTATTCGACAAAGGTGAAGATGGCGACATCCTCAAGAAAGAATATGGTATTCCCGATCGCTACCTAAATACTATCATGTCGCCTTGGGCCGCTAAGCGCCTGCATGAATTTGGTGGTGATATTACTAAGTTCAAGGTTGTGAAGGTTCGTCCATCGATCCTTGACCAAGTCGGTATTGCCAAGACCGAGCCAGGTGATGAGAACAACCAAGATATTTCATCACTCGTCGGTAAAGTTGATATCCGTCAACTTGAACACTTCGCTCAAGATGACCCAGATGCCTATAGCTACTCTGGTGCACTCTGTAAGGCCAACCAAGGTCTGATGGAATTCGTCGAGATGTTCAAGGCTCCTCTGAAAGTCCTGCACCCATTACTTACCGCAACGCAAGAAGGTAACTACAACGGTACCGAAGGGCTATCAGCACTGCCATTTGACGGCATCATTTTGGCGCACTCAAACGAATCTGAGTGGCAGTCATTCCGTAACAACAAAAACAATGAAGCCTTCCTAGACCGTGTCTTCATTGTCAAAGTGCCTTACTGCCTACGTGTTTCCGAAGAGATCAAAATCTACGAGAAACTACTGCAGAGCTCTGAGCTGTCAGCAGCACCATGCTCGCCATCGACGCTTGAAATCTTGGCCCGCTTCTCAGTGCTATCACGCCTGAAAGAGCCAGAAAACTCAAGCCTGTACTCGAAGATGCGTGTCTACGACGGTGAAACACTTAAAGATACCGACCCGAAAGCCAAATCTTATCAGGAATACCGTGATTACGCTGGTGTTGATGAAGGCATGGCAGGTCTATCTACCCGTTTCGCGTTCAAGATCCTATCTCGCGTATTCAACTTCGACCACTCTGAAGTGGCGGCGAACCCAGTCCACCTGTTCTATGTCCTAGAACAGCAGATTGAGCGTGAGCAGTTCCCACAAGAGTTGGCCGAGAAATACCTTGAGCACCTCAAGGGCTACCTAACGCCTAAGTATGTCGAATTTATCGGTAAAGAAATTCAGACTGCTTACCTTGAGTCCTACTCTGAATACGGCCAGAACATCTTTGACCGTTACGTCAGCTATGCCGACTTCTGGATTCAGGACCAAGAGTACCGTGACCCTGAAACCGGCCAGTTGTTCGACCGCGCAGCACTGAACAACGAACTGGAGAAAATTGAGAAGCCAGCAGGTATCAGTAATCCGAAGGATTTCCGAAACGAAATCGTCAACTTCGTACTGCGTGCCCGTGCAAGTAACGCCGGTAAGAACCCGAACTGGACGAGCTACGAGAAGCTTCGTACGGTTATTGAGAAGAAAATGTTCTCTAACACCGAAGAGCTACTTCCGGTCATTTCATTCAACGCCAAAACTTCGACTGAGGAGCAGAAGAAACATGATGACTTCGTTGCTCGTATGATGGAGAAAGGCTATACCCGCAAGCAGGTACGTCTACTTTCCGAGTGGTACCTCCGTGTGCGTAAGTCTTCTTAAGTAAGCGTAGGATGGGATGAATAAGGGGAGAGCTTATGGCGCATTTTATAGACCGAAGGCTCAACGGTAAAAACAAAAGCACGGTAAACCGTCAGCGTTTTCTTCGCCGTCACAAGCAACAGATCAAAGAGTCTATTGCTGATGCGGTAAACAAGCGCTCGATTACCGATGTGGAAAGCGGTGAGGATATTACTATCCCGAACCGTGACATCCGCGAGCCAAGCTTTCACCAAGGCCGAGGTGGACAACGCGAAGTTGTCCACCCAGGCAACGACCAGTTCAGCCCCGGAGACCGAATTGAGCGCCCCCAAGGAGGGGGCGGCCAAGGCGGTGCTGGTGAAGGACAGGCCAGCCCAGATGGTGAGGGCCAGGATGAATTCGTATTCCAAATATCCAAAGATGAGTATCTCGATTTACTCTTTGAGGATCTGGAACTGCCAAACCTCGAGAAGAATCAGCTCAACAAAATTGTTGAGTGGAAAACGTTCCGCTCGGGCTATAAGTCGTCCGGCGTACCGGCCAATATTGCCATTGTAAAATCGCTCCAGAATTCTCTGGCGCGTCGTACTGCAATGACAGCAGCCAAACGCCGTCAACTTCGCGAATTAGAGAAGACACTGGATCTGCTTATGAACACCGAACCGGCTCAGCCTTTCGAGGAAGAGCGGGTGAAAAATGAGATCCAGGGGCTACGGCAGAAAATCAGCAGCGTACCGTTCATTGATACTTTTGACCTACGCTACAAAAACTATGAGCGTCGACCTCAACCAAGCAGCCAAGCGGTAATGTTCTGCTTGATGGATGTTTCGGGCTCGATGGATCAGGCCACTAAAGATATGGCTAAACGCTTTTATATCTTGTTGTACCTGTTCCTCAACCGGACTTACAAAAACGTTGACGTAGTGTTTATCCGCCACCATACCCAAGCCAAAGAGGTGGATGAACATGAGTTCTTCTACTCCCAGGAAACTGGGGGCACCATAGTGTCGAGTGCACTGCGGTTGATGAATGAGATTGTGAAGAAGCGCTACTCCCCTGCCGAGTGGAATATCTACGCGGCACAAGCATCAGATGGGGATAACTGGGCGGATGATTCACCGGGTTGTCGCGAACTACTGGACAAAGAGCTTTTGCCAGTAACCCGTTACTACTCATACATCGAAATCACACGCCGGGCACACCAAACACTATGGCGGGAATATGAGGCGCTACAAGCCAGCCACAGTAACTTTGCGATGCAGAACATAAGGAGTGTGGAAGACATTTTCCCTGTATTCCGGGAGCTATTTAAAAAGCAAGTCAGTTAACATCGCTTTAGGGGGAATGTGCAATGGATACAGTCGCCAAATCTAAGACACTCAGTGACGGTCCAGATTGGACATTCGATTTGTTGGATCAGTACCACAAGGAAATCAAGCGGGTAGCAGACCACTACCGGCTTGATGCCTACCCCAACCAAATCGAGATCATCACTGCCGAACAAATGATGGATGCTTATTCCAGTATTGGTATGCCGATTAACTACCACCACTGGTCATTCGGTAAGCGTTTTATCGAAACCGAGCGGGGCTACAAACACGGCCAAATGGGCCTCGCCTATGAAATTGTGATCAACTCTGATCCCTGTATTGCCTATTTGATGGAAGAAAATACCATCACCATGCAGGCACTGGTTATGGCACACGCATGTTACGGCCACAACTCGTTCTTCAAAGGCAATTACTTGTTCAAGACATGGACAGATGCCAGTTCGATTATCGACTACCTCTTGTTCGCCCGTAAGTACATCACCGAGTGTGAAGAAAAATACGGCGTCGATGAGGTTGAGCGACTACTGGACTCCTGCCATGCGCTAATGAACTACGGCGTCGACCGTTACAAGCGACCACAGAAGATCTCTATGGTTGAAGAGAAGGCACGCCAGAAAGCCAGGGAAGACTACCTCCAGACGCAAGTCAATTCACTGTGGCGAACCATCCCAGTGACACAGGAAGAGGAAGTCGAAACGGAAGAAGTACGATTCCCAGCCGAACCGCAGGAGAATATCCTCTACTTTATCGAAAAACATGCCCCTTTGCTGGAGCCATGGCAACGTGAAGTGGTCAGGATAGTGCGGAAGGTCAGCCAGTATTTCTATCCTCAGAAACAGACTCAGGTCATGAATGAGGGGTGGGCAACCTTCTGGCACTACACCATCCTCAATCATCTTTATGATGAGGGTCTGGTAACGGATCGTTTCATCATTGAGTTTTTGCACAGCCATACCAATGTGGTGGCCCAACCGGACTACAACAGCCCGTATTATAGTGGTATCAACCCCTATGCTCTGGGCTTTGCCATGTTCCAGGATATCCGCCGGATCTGTGAAAACCCAACGGAAGAGGACAAATACTGGTTCCCAGACATTGCCGGCAAAGACTGGTTAGATACCCTGCACTTTGCAATGGAGAACTTTAAGGACGAAAGCTTTATCAGCCAGTTCCTGTCTCCTAAGGTGATGCGTGATTTCAAACTGTTTGCTGTCAATGATGACGACCGCCATAACTACGTTGAAGTCAGTGCGATCCACAATGAGGAAGGTTACCGGATGATCAGGGAAAAACTGTCATCACAGTACAATCTCAGCAACAACGAGCCTAATATCCAGGTTTGGAATGTCGCTTTGAAGGGTGATCGCTCGCTAACGCTACGTTATGTGCCTCACAACCGTATACCCTTAGCCAACAGCCATCAGGAAGTGCTTAAACACATGCACCGTCTATGGGGCTTTGATGTAACACTGGAAGAGGAATTGCCGGATGGTCGCTCCCACATTTTGGGAACCTGCCCTAACCGTGCTCAATACAACACAGAGATATAATCGCTACATAGTTGTTAATATTTAGATACAAAAAGGAGATGCCGAAGCATCTCCTTTTCTTTGTTGAGTAGCAAAAAAGCTATTACTGCTCTTCTTCGTAGAGGTAACGAGCAATTTCGATACGGTTAGCATACCAAATTGCGCCACTCTCACGACCGTATTTGCGGATACGATCAGCAACCAGCTCTGGTTGGTTGTTGTCACCGTAAGATTTCATATCACGGTAGAACTCGAGAGCTAGCTCACAAGCTTCTTTAGACATGAAGTAGTAGCCACCAACACGGGTGTAAATTTTGCGTAGACCATTGATGGTCAGAACGTACAGGGTGTTGCCTGATTTAGAGGCCATACCCTGGAACATACGGTAGTCGAAGTAGTTGAATGCGCGGGCACGACAAATGGCTTCGCACAATTCAGGATCATCTTTGCCGTATTTATCGACGATCTTCTTCACTTCCTGCATCAAGACAGCTTTATCTTCGCTGTTCTCAATGTACTCAGCAAAGCTATCTGCTTTCAGTAGGGCTTCACACTCTTCAATCACATGATTGATCAAAGCAGAAGACGCTTCTGGGTTCCCTTTGATGGCGTAGCGCATAAATACGCTGCTGATGTCAGTTCGGGCAGAAAGCAAGTCTTCCAGCACGCCCTGAACATCTTGGCCATCGAGTGTAATAAGGGTATCAAGAATGCTAAGCCCAGACGTGTCCATGTAATTGTTCACTCTGGTTGGCTTACCATGCTGAATCGTTAACCAGCCATCACGGGCCAGACGCTGCAATACCTCACGAAGGGTTGTACGAGTAACACCAATTAGCTCTGACAACTCTCGTTCTGCGGGAAGTATTGAGCCCTGTGGGAAGTGATTATTCCAGATACTCTCAATAATATATTTCTCAGCAAATGTTGCTGGGCTATCAGCCTTTATAACCATCTGATTAGTTTTCCAGTTGCTTCTTGCTCTATTTTTATTAACTCATCATACCACCAGTCTTTACCTAATGCCTACCTAATTACTAAAAGAAGTATCTTGCCTGTCTATTTATAACCATGCAGTTTGTGATGATTGATATGCACTGGGTATAAACCAAATCCAGAAATTCCGCTCAAAGATTCGTCGAACCAAAGTTTGACTAAGCTCAACGTAAAATGAAAATTGTAAGCATATATTTCAGTTCTATGTGAGGAATACCTGTGCAAGCCATGTTTTAGGATGAATTTTCATAATCTTAAATAACCTTCATCTATAAGCACTTGACTGCGATGGATCACGCGGTAGAGTTAGCACGTTTTCACTCTGGGAGCTGAATGGATGCTGCTGCCTGCTTTAAGTTAAACACCATCAAGGAAATGGTCTTTAGCTTAGAGGGTCTCAAAAGAACACTTAACCAGAACAACAACATAATGGTTATCCTGCTCTCGGACTTCAAAGGCAAGATAGTAACGCAGCTCATAATTATTAGTATTTGCGTATATCAAGAGACTCGAACAAATGGCAATTTCGCTAGGGAACGCCTTTATAAAAAACTTCCTAGGAAAAGCACCCGACTGGTACAAAGTCGCGATCATTGCTTTCCTGATCATCAACCCAATTGTTTTCTTCTTCGTTGACCCATTCGTTGCAGGCTGGCTACTCGTTATCGAGTTCATATTCACCCTGGCAATGGCGCTGAAATGTTATCCCCTTCAGCCTGGTGGCTTGCTTGCTATCGAGGCCGTCGCTATCGGAATGACCAGCCCCGAAATGGTCAAACACGAGCTAGTTGCCAATATTGAAGTACTTTTGCTGCTGATCTTCATGGTCGCGGGCATTTACTTTATGAAACAATTGCTGCTTTATATCTTCACCAAAATACTGATCGGCATTCGTTCAAAGACCCTGCTGTCGTTGGCATTCTGTGTCATGGCGGCCTTTCTGTCAGCCTTCCTTGATGCCTTGACCGTCATTGCCGTGGTGATCAGTGTGACCATTGGTTTCTACAGCATTTACCACAAAGTGGCTTCAGGCCAAGAACCCCATGCTTCACACGATCACACCTCAGACAACCAAATTCTGGAAGTCAGCCGTGATGATCTGGAAAACTACCGTGCGTTCCTTCGCAGCCTGCTGATGCACGCTGGTATCGGTACCGCGCTAGGTGGTGTAATGACTATGGTGGGTGAACCTCAAAACCTAATCATTGCCGATCAGGCTGGTTGGTTATTCGGTGAGTTCATTCTGCGCATGCTACCTGTCACCCTGCCTGTATTCCTGTGCGGTATCGTCACCTGTGTATTGGTCGAGAAGTTCCAGATTTGTGGCTACGGTGCCCGCCTGCCAGAGAACGTTCGCCGTATCTTGGTCGAATTCGACAATGAAGAGCGTAAACGCCGAACTAACTTAGATTACGCTAAGCTTGTTGTCCAAGTTATCATCGCGGTTTGGCTGATTGTTGGCCTTGCGATGCACCTTGCCGCAGTAGGTCTTATTGGCCTTACCGTTATTATCCTTGCTACCTCGTTCACTGGTATCACTGACGAGCATGCGCTGGGTAAAGCGTTTGAAGAAGCATTGCCGTTTACTGCGTTATTGGCGGTCTTCTTCTCGATTGTAGCGGTAATTATCGACCAGCATCTGTTTGCCCCGATTATCGAAATGGTATTGAGCCTTGAAGGTAGCATGCAGATGACCATGTTCTACATTGCCAACGGTCTGCTTTCCATGGTGTCTGACAATGTGTTCGTCGGTACTGTCTACATTAATGAAGTCAAAGCGGCGCTGCTTGATGGCATTATTACCCGTGATCAGTTCGACATGCTGGCGGTTGCAATCAACACAGGTACCAACCTACCGTCTGTTGCGACACCGAATGGCCAGGCAGCATTCCTATTTGCTTTGACATCGGCACTGGCCCCGCTTATCCGCCTGTCTTATGGCCGTATGGTTTACATGGCTCTGCCATACACCATCGTGCTATCACTGGTTGGCCTTGCCTGTATCGAATTTACATTGGTGCCAATGACTCAGTGGTTCTATGACCTTGGTTGGATCACTCAGGGGACAGTAGAAGCCGCCTCACAAATTGCACCGGCAGTTGGCCACTAATTGAATTTTTTCAATATTTGATTGTCTGTATTAAAGCCCTGAATCATCAGGGCTTTATTGTATTTTTCGTTACTAATTGGTGCTAGTATTTATTTTTTAGCCCTTATTGTTGACAGAAATTAGCATTATTTTGGTCATTATTTTGAATGGCTAAGTGCTAAACCGGCTCAATGATTGAAATGTTCAGCACTTCTAGACAGCCGATTTAGCAGTTAACCTTTTACTCGGGAACACCGTATGTATTTTTTAAATACTTTTTCTAAAAGCCGTCTATCTTGGGCTATCTTATTGGCTTTCATCATCTTTTTTGAAGCCTGTGCCCTATTTTTCCAGCATGTGATGAAGCTTGACCCATGTGTGATGTGTATCTACGAGCGCGTTGCCATGATGGGGATCGGCTTTGCGGCAATCCTGGGTATGATCGCGCCTAAGAACAATGTGATTCGCTGGGCAGGTTTAGCCGGTTGGGCCTACAGCTCTTACCAAGGCCTTGCGCTAGCCCAAGAGCACATCGGCTACCAGTTCCCTGAATTCCCGTGGTCAGCCACCTGTGCGCTTGATGTTAATTTCCCAGCCTGGGCCCCGCTCAACCAATGGGTACCTTGGATGTTTGAGGCCTCGGGTGACTGCGGCAAGATTGTATGGCAGTTCTTCGGTCTTTCGATGCCACAGTGGTTGGAGATCATCTTCGCAGCCAACTTGGTCGCTGTTGCGGTTATTGTGATTGCGCAGATCCTTGGCAACAAGAAAAACGAAGCCTAAGAGTTTCTTAGCAAAAAACAAAATGCCCAGCCATTGATTGGCTGGGCATTTTTGATCTATCGCCCAAATTGCCCTTTCAGGCAAACGCAGAATTTGGATTTCGATAAATAGCAAAAAGCCGCATCCTTTCGAATGCGGCTTTTTTGAATATGGCGGTGAGGGAGGGATTCGAACCCTCGATACGTTGCCGTATACACACTTTCCAGGCGTGCTCCTTCAGCCACTCGGACAC
>NZ_JACSOF010000117.1:0-20900 GCF_014349205.1 Photobacterium sp. BZF1 | reverse complement strand
GAAGAGAATATCTGTGTCGATTTGCTCGACAACATCTTCCCTAAACGCTGGGTTGGCTTGCGTCAGGTCGTGATCAACTTGATCTGTTCCTGCTCGCTGATCCTAGTTGCCATGATGAACTGGAAACTGGCTGGCCGCTCTATGGAGTATGAAGAAGTCACGGAAATTCTTGAGTTGCCCCTTGGCTATGTCACCTACCTGATTTCCATTACCGGCTTTGCCGGCGGGTTGCTGACTTTCTTCAATGCCCTCGTCTATGGCAAGACACTGTTCTCGCCTTCATCCACCGCCCAGCCACTGAATACCGAGAGCAAGGGGGTTTAAATGATTGAATCAATTGTTGGCTTTACGGTTCTGATTGCCCTTGTATTCCTTCGCTTGCCACTGGCTTTTGCCATGGGTGTGGTTGGTTTCCTCGGCTTTTGGTACATCAACGACTACAACTGGAACGCGGCAATGTCGATGGCAGCCCGCCGCATCATCGATACCGGTCAGGACTACAGCCTGTCAGTGATCCCGCTGTTTATCCTGATGGGTAACTTAGTGACTCGGGCGGGGCTCTCCAACGAACTCTACCGTGCCTGTAATGCCTTTGTCGGTCATAAAAAAGGCGGGCTGTCGATGTCGACTATCTTGGCTTGTGGCGGCTTCTCGGCAATTTGCGGCTCTAGCCTCGCCACCTCTGCCACCATGTCGAAAGTCGCCATGCCGCCGATGCGCAAATTCGGTTACTCCGACGGCCTTGCTGCAGCCTCCATTGCTGCAGGTGGTACCTTGGGCATCTTGATCCCGCCAAGCGTGATGCTGGTGATTTACGGCCTGCTTACGGAAAGCAGTATCCGTGAACTCTTCGCAGCCGGCTTCATTCCGGGGCTTATCGGTATCGTCCTATATCTGATGGCCGTGCAATGGGTAGTGTTCCGCAACCCAGAGAGTGCCCCTCCGGGTGAGCGTGTTAGCTGGAAAGATCGCTTTATCGCCTTGAAAGGGATCATGTCGACCATTTCCTTGTTTGTCCTGGTGATGGGCGGGATCTATATCGGTGCCTTTACCCCAACCGAAGCGGCTGGGATCGGTGCGACAGGGGCCTTTGCCTTGGCTGCCTACCGCCGCCAACTCAACTATGCCATCTTGCGTGACATTCTGGTTGATACCGCCAAGACGTCGGCATCTCTGTTTGCGGTAGTGATCAGCGCCTTGATCTTGTCCAATTTCATCAACCGGGCCGGACTGCCAACCGCACTGATTGAGATGATCCAGGCTGTGAACGTCTCCCCGATGATGGCGCTGGGCCTGATCATATTAATCTACATCATTCTTGGCTGCGTATTCGAAAGTATGTCGATGATGCTGCTGACTGTGCCGATCTTCTTCCCGGTAGTCGTTGAACTTGGCTTCGACCCTATCTGGTTCGGTATTGTGGTTGTCGTAGTAACGGAAATCAGCTTGATCACCCCACCGGTCGGCCTCAACGTTTTTGTGTTGTCCGGGATTATCAAGGACATCAATACCGCCACCATATTCAAAGGGGTATTCCCCTTCTGGGTGGCAGACATGGTACGGCTTGCACTCATCGTATTGATGCCAGCAATCGTACTGTTTTTACCGAGCATCTTGTACGCCTAGCGGGTGCATTCACGGCGGGCTCGTTGCCTAGCAGCAAGCCCGCACTTTTTACATAACTTGGCGATATCCAAAGTAATATATAAGATCAAAATACAGCTATAGCTTTTCGGAGCTTTGATTTATATTGTGAATATGTGTCTGAAACAAATAATAATTTGCTACAACACGGTAACGGCTAGAAGGTTATATTGTGACTAAGTACGAAGACTCGCTACCCCTGCAGCTGATACGCGCAAGGGATGTATCCATGGATTACTTCCGCCCTATCCTGGCGGACAATGAAATCACCGAGCAGCAATGGCGTGTGATGCGGGTGCTCGATACGCTTGGTGAAATTGATTTCTCCACCCTCTCCCGCGAGTGCTGCATTCTTGGCCCTAGCCTGACTGGGATTGTAAGCCGCCTTGAGAAAATGGGTTATGTACAGCGCAAGAAGTCAGCCAATGACGGCCGCAAGTACTACATCCACCTCACAAACAAGGCCAAAACACTGGTCGATGACCTGCGCCCGTTAATTGAAGCCCAATACATTGAGCTGAAAGCCAAACTCGGCGAAGAGAAGTACCGCCAGCTTTCCACATTGCTCAATGCGCTGATTGATACCAAAGAGCAGTAATTGCAATTAGCGTTGATATCCATGCCAAACCGCAATGATATTTCTCCCCATAAACAGCATCTTTATGGAATATCCACGTAACTTAGCGTTACTTGGATATTCCACACACTCCAAAAAAACACATCATTTAGAAGCAATGTAATGTGATTACATTCTCACTTCACAGTGCATTATTGAGAATAATATTAACAGTGCTCTAAGATTCTATTACCTAAAAAGTAGGATATGGATCCCACCTCATTTGTGATCATGCAAAATGTGGGCATTGGACATGGACATTTTTACTCTCGATATAAGAACGCTCAACTTTATTATCATTCTGTTTTCTTGTATCTACAGTATTGGCTTTATTTTCTATCAGCGCTCCCAGAAACAAATACCCGGACTGGAGCTATTTGCATTATCCCTTTTGTTTATTGGTGTCGGTCCATTTTTCCTAGGAATGAGGGGGACAACGCCAGACTGGTTTAGCATTGTGTTTGCCAATACTATTATTATGTTAGGCTTTCAACTTGTACTACATAGCCTGTGTCTTTTCAGGAAATCTTCACTAAAGTACACCTACTTTACCTATCTCTGCATCCCGCTCTCCATCTCACTATTTTATTTTTTCACCCATGTATCACCGTCGATAAAGGCACGGATTATCGTTATCAGTGTTTTTCTGGCCATCACCACATTGCTATCGGCGTTCGCAACAATCCACGGAAAGCACAAAGACTTGAAGATTGCAGTTTGGATGATGTCGGCGTCTTTATTCCTCTATGGCTCATTCATGGCTTTAAGAGTTATTTGGACCTTATATTCAGCAGAATTGCATAGCTTTATGTATGCGGGAATCATCCACCAACTCACTTTCTTGTTCAGTATTGTTTTAGTCGTTGCGATGAGCTTCAGTATGCTTTGGTTGATCAATGCCCGCTTGGTCAAATCCATCCATGACCTTTCCCGGCGGGACCCGCTGACTCAACTCTACAATCGACATGCCTTAGAGCGAAAACTGCCCAAACTAATAGCTAAGTTAAATAGAGTACAGCCACTCAGTATTATCATGACGGATATTGATAACTTCAAAACGATTAATGACAAGCATGGTCACTTGGCCGGAGATGAAGCAATCAAACGCGTGGCCCAAATCATCAGAGCGCAAAATCGCAACACCTATTCGGCCTACCGTTTTGGCGGGGATGAAATATTGATTATACTCCCCAAAACCAGCACAGGAGATGCCAGTAAACTTGCCGACTTGCTAAGGGTTAATATCTCCATAGGTGGGGTAAGTGAAAATATTTTACTAACCTCCAGTTTTGGTGTCGCCACCCTCCGCGATGGTGAAAGTTGGGAACAACTCGTCTCAAGGGCAGACCAAGCCCTATATCAAGCTAAGAAAGCAGGAAGAAATACTGTCGTTACCAGTTCAGGGCTTCCAGCTCCTTCTCCCATTAACCACTCCCGACATAAGCAGTCTGAAATTTATGACAAAGCCTTGTGACAGAGGTAGATGAATGGGCTACGCTGATTTCGGATATGAAGCAGGGCAGAAATACAATCAATGGGCACGCTTTCTAATGATGTATCAGGCCAACTCCGCCTGATAAAAAACATCTTCTCCACTCTAGAGAACCATTATGGCTACTTCGACTGGTGGCCGGATACCCCACCCTACCAAACCATGTTGGGCACTATCCTCGTCCAGAACACCAACTGGAGAAATGCCGATAAGGCATTGAACAATCTCGGTATGGCCGCTAATGATCCGAAGCTAATTGAACGGCTTCCGCTCGACGAACTGGCGCAGACAATCAGGCAAAGCGGGTACTTCAATCAAAAAGCGATCAAACTCAAAGCGCTAACGGAATGGTTCAAAAGCTATCAGTACGACATCGAACAAGTTAGAGCGATTGAGCTTCCAATGCTCAGAAAGGAGCTATTAGCTATAAAGGGCGTGGGTGGGGAAACCGCCGATGCCATATTGGTTTATGCCATCGGCAAGCCCTCTTTTGTCATCGACGCCTATGCCCGGCGGATATTCGAACGCAACGGGCTTGAAGTGCCAAAAAGCTATGAAAAGTTCAGGTTGCTGGTTGAGCAAGCCATTCCGGCAGATACCAAGCGCTATGCTTTTTACCACGGGCTGATGGTCGAACACGGCCAGCAATTTTGCAACAAAACCCCTCGCTGTACTGCATGCCCGCTTAGCAGTTCATGTGTTACCGGAAAGCAGAATAACGCCAGATAAACCAGCAACACTTGCTTACATGTGACGTCATTTAGCGGTCAAATGCTTTGAAAATGACGCCTTTTGTCAGCTTTGTGTTATTTCAGCCATTAGGCTAATTACAACCCCAAACTTGATCGCCATAATCTGCCCGCTTCCCATTTCCAAGTAAGGCAGACAATGAAAAAGTTACTCGCAACCGCAGCCTTAACCCTGCTAACTACAACTCCGATGGTTGCTAGCGCCAATCAATATCACACGCACCATCATTACCATCATGGCGGCGCTAACGCGTATCAGGGACCGCGGGTTGGTTTGGGGATCTCATACCTGTCTGATCGTTACATCGACACCGATACCGGCTTCAAGCTAGAGGGGGGGTACGATTTCAACCGCATTATTGGTTTCAATCTATCCTATGAGGAATCTGGCTACGATTACAAATACGGCTCGGTAGACTTCAGCACTGTCAAACTGGGGGCTGACTTAGGTTATGCCTTCCCGCTAAGCCCAAGTGTATCTCTCAAGCCTTACTTTTCACTAGGTTTTCACCGAACGACCGAAGATCATAATTGGTGCGAAAGAAAATACTGCTATCACTCGAGCTATACCGATACTAATACCTATTATGGCTTCGGTGTGCGCTTAACGGCAGACATGTTCTACGTCAATGTTTCAAACGAGGTACTCAAGCTAGACCTTGGGCCTTACCGCTACGAACCAGACCAAATTGCCGTCACTGTTGGCTTGAAATTCTAAGCACTGAAAGACCGCCAAAGCTTCAAAGCGAAAGTATTGGCGGCCTATCCAATATAGGAAGAGCTGACAGGGCTGGTACTTTTAAGCCACTTCCGGCATCTTCCTTGTCGCTTCGACAGATTTGAACTCTCGCGAGAAGTACACCAGCGCATCGCTCTCGGTAGTGGTGATAGACTCAACTTCAACAAAGAACACACTGTGAGTACCCACTTCGCTTACAGAGGCTATTTTACCTTCCAGTGTTGCCAGTGAATCCGTCAAAATTGGCACGCCATGCTGGTTGAACTCCCAACCCGGTAACTGGAACCGGTCTTCCATCGCCATACCTGTCATGCCGGCAAAATGCATCGACATTTCCTTGTGCTCGGCAGCACAAACATTCACGCAGATACGGCCATTGTCCTTGAAGATCTGGTTGGAGGCACTATTACGGTTTACACACACCAACACCGTGGCAGGGCTATCAGTTACCGAACATACGGCTGTCGCTGTCAGGCCGACGGTTCCCGCTTCCCCTCCAGAGGTCACCACATTAACGGCTGCGGCAAGGTTAGACATGGCATCGCGAAACTGTTGTTGAATAGGCATAGTTCGTTCCTTCCTAGAGCTGATTTATTGATATTGGATGCTGTGTATTTATTGTTAACCAGCCCAAGCCAAAGCGACATAGACAGAAAATCCAATCACTTGTACTTTTCGGGACCAAATTTAGGTTTAGTTCTGAGTAGAAGGCTGCTGTACACACCCTGAACAAAAGGTTCTACATAAAACAAAACCCTTTACAAGGTTTAATATCAAACCTATTATACGTTCCATCAAAGCGGATTGTCGCTTACCCCATTTTGGAATCATGCTATAAGGGCTTTTGACATGAAAAAGACATTGTTTGCTTCACTCATCGCGTTACTCAGTGCAGGTGTAAATGCCGAACTTATCCAGCATACAGACCAAATTGCCGAGGTGAAGTTTACCGGTAGCACCTATGAGCTTGGCAAGCATGTCGGTGAAGTCGCCAAAGACGATATACTTGATTCAATTGCACGTTTTGATGACACACTGGGCGTGATGCTTCCGGGCCTCAACGTAGCAAGCCTTGGCAAAAGCTATGATGGCGAGCAGGTTTTCGAGAACCTGCAGCAGCAGTCACCGGAGGCCGCCTCTTACATCAAAGGGTTGTCTGAGTCCCTTAACTTGCCACCGTCATTCCTGCTCGCTGTGGGTATGAGTGATGAAGCTATCCTTGAGTCGCAGCGCAACGGTGGGATTGGCTTCCTGCAGGCCGAAGCGCCGGCGAAGTGCTCGGTAATGGGCATGACAGATGGCAAGGGCAAAGGCTGGGGTGTCGCAAACTTCGACTACATGGCGGTGAACTACGAAGGCCTGATTGTCCTTAACCACACCGACGAAGATGGCAAAACCAAGGTGATCCAAACCTGGGCCGGCTTGATCCCTTACGGCGGTATTGCCAAAGGCGGACAGCCCCTGCTGATGAACACCATGGCAGACGAAGGCACCTACCGAGAAAAAGACAGTGGCGATATCCTCAAGGGCAACGCGCCAAGCTATGTACTGTCATGGGACGCCTACAATGCAACCAGCCCTGAAGAGCTGCTCGATATGTACCGCAGCGGCCCGGGTAAATACTCGGCGTATTTCTCCTACGTGATGCTGGACCCTGACGGCGAGGCACTGAACGTCGAAAATGGCTACAAGGCACGTTACTCATACAGCTACAACCAGAAACAATCACATGCCAACCACTCTAAGTTTGTCGAGCACAACTTCGTAGACAGCAAATTCGCTGCCAAAACGTTGGATCGCCAAGCCGCATTGGACGAGTTTATGGCCAGTGCCACAGCGAAAACGACACAGGACGAGGCCGTTGCAGCGATGCATAGCAAGCCTCTATGGAAAGGTCGCGGTGAACTGATGGGAACGGTGACCACCACCCACTACCAGATTGATGGCAACAAGGTAGATATGACAATCTACACCGACAGTGACCATGAGCCGGTCGTTATCAAGAACTACTAACAAAAAAAAGCCCGGGCACTACCTTGGAATGTGCCCGGGCAAAATACGACAATTAACAAAATATCAAACTAGCAAAATGTAGAACTAGCTCTTCGGTGCAACCTGTACACGGTAGCTAGGGCCGATTTCGTCAGCCGTCAGCACATGCAGTTTCGATACATCGGCACCACCTTCAGCAAACTGGTAGAAATCGCCCACTTTGGTGTAGGTTGGTTTTTGCTGGGAAACGCCTGCTGGTACCCCGTCAACACCGTGTACCTGACCGTAGTAAACCTCACCGCTGTATGTCGGGTTGGTCAACGGGGTCGCAGGGTCTGCACGCAATGCCTGCAATGTTTCGTCCAGGTTGAACACCACATTACTGCTAAAGGTGATCTCGTCACCCGTGAAGATAGTTTCTACCTCGCTGTTATCGAACAGGCTAACACGGTGGCCCTGGTTGCCGTGTACCATACCGAACTCGACATCAACCATGGTGTTGTTTTCCACCGTGACGTTTTTCGGCGTCCACTGCTTGTTGAGTTCTTTGCCCTTCACTTCCTGATCGAGCTGTTCGTTGTTCTTCACATCGATAATACCGGTGTTGATCACCACGCCACCACGGACATCGGCATTACCGGCGATCTGACCGCCTGAACCACGAAGGCCAACTAGGTAGTTATTGCGAACCACATGATCTTCATCGTAGATACGGATACCACCGGTATCTTGCTTGTTGTTGCCAATGATCACATTGTTTTCCACCACGTTCGCCTTGCCGTGACGCAGGGAAATCATCGATGCACTTTCGAAGATGGTGTTGCCGGCAATACGGTTCTCGCCCGATTTAATCGAGATCAGCTCGCGCTCACCGTCTGAATCCACCAGCAGGTTATTGACGAACTGGGTCGCTGACGGCCACTGGCTGCTCTTCGAATCACCGATACGGATCGCTTCCCAGCTGTTGCCGTTGTAACGGATCGCTTTTTCAATCGCTAGTTCGTCATACTGGTTCTTTTTCTGCGAGTAGAAGATATTGCCTTCGATCAGGTGGTTATCCGCCTTATCGTCAATGTTCTTCTGGATACCGATCAAGGTGCCGCGCTTATGCTTACCCTCGAAACGGTTGTTGATCACCTTGCCATCTTTGCCCCATAGCGACACCCACAGGTAACGTGGGTACTCACTGCGGCGCTCGTCCGGCTCGTACTCGTAATCATCGTTGAAGTAGTAGAAGGTCGAGTTCTGTAGGGTATTGCGCATACCTTCCAGACGCACGCCGCCAAAGCGCTCTGCCGGGCCACCTTCGGTAAACACTAAGCTATCCAAGGTAATATCATCGCCTTTGACGACCAGCTGAACCAAGCCCGTCAGCAAAACCGTGCCCGGCTGCTCGGCTTTCACCGTGATGCCATCGGTTGTCAGTTCAACCACACCCAGGTTGGCGTAACGGCCTGGGGCAATGCTGATCACCTCACCCGGCTTGGCATTTTCGAGCTGCTGTTTCAACGCTTCAACGGCAGCGCTATCCGCAGCCTCAACCTTGCTGGCATCGACAAGCTCACGGCTTTGGCCGGCAACCAGCTGCTCAGCCGTCAAAGATTGTAGTGAAACCTCAGCGATGGATTGTTCAACCGCTGTTTCTGGCAGCTGTACCGGCGTCGGTGAAGAAGCATGGGCGTTGAAAGATAGCGCAGCCAGCAAAGCCAGTGCGATAGGCGTGTGTTTTTTCATGGTGTTTTCCTTATACCGGGCGGCAGTATTACCGCCCGGGTGTTTCACGGAGAGGGTTTACAGTTTTGGATACAGCAGGTACGCGTCCCGCTCGGCCCAAACCTGTGACAGGTTGTTTAGCTCGGCATTGTCAAAGCCGATCTTGTCGATAACCTGATCGTAGTGGTCTGTACCCCAGGCCAAATCAGCCTTGCGGTATACCGTCAGCATGCGGTAAGTCTGGAAGCGGCCCTTCTTCACGTCGTTGTCAGGGTGCGGCCAGTCTTCGATACGCTGGTATTGCGCCACGTAATCAATCGCTGACTTCAGGCTACGACCACGGTACTCGTGGTTCCAGATATCGACGCCCAGCTTGTCGCCAAGCTGTGCCAAGTAGGCCATGGCATCAAGGTTGAAGTAGCTGTAGTGGTAGCCACGGGTACGCGCCAACTCTTCTGGCTGCGTGCCCTTGCTATCGAGCTGCTCACGGATACGCCATTTGGTCTGGGCAACCGTCATCTTGGCGATGTCCTCGCGACCAAGGTAGTAAGCAATACCGGCAATCTGCGCCTGCATCCAGGTACCGTGGTTGTTCGGTGCGAAGTGCTCGGCAGTACCCTGCTCAGAAGTGATCAACCAATCAAGGAAATCACCAAGCCATGCACGCATTGCGGTATCGTCCTGCTCGGTCCAGTGTTCCGACAGTTCAATCAGTGCCAATGCGTCAACCAAACGGTCCGAGAAGCTGCGCGAGTCAATCATGCCGCTGCGGCGCTGGTCATCAACACCCGGTACAGCCTGGGCATAACGCATATTCGGGTTCATGCGCGTTTCAGGATTGATGAACCAATGGCGCAGCATCTCTGCAGCCTGCTCGGCGTACTTTTCCTCACCAGAGAAGTAGTACGCCACGCCCAAGGCGCGAACCGAGCGGGTAAACAAGCCAATACGCACGGAGTCTGTGGCATCGGTCTTCGAGTCAGGGTTGGTATTACCGTCCTGACGTACCCATGGCAGGCCATCTTCCGTTTCCTCGTTCGGCCACCAGTATGGGCTGATAGAGAAGTAATCATGCTTGTCACCGCTTGGCGGCATCAGGGTCTTGTCAGTCACTGACAGCAGACCCACTTTCATTGCATCTTCTGCTTCATCCAACAGGCGCTGGTAGCTCGCCTGCGCCTCTTCTGTCGCAGTATCGTTGTGGATACGCGCCTTGCTCTCGGCAATCAAGTCAGCATCAAAGAATACGGTGTTAGGGGTACCGTCCACGGCAAATACAGGGGCTGCGAACAGGGCTCCGGCAATTGCCATTGAGGTAAGAGTACGTTTCAACATGCTCGCTCCTTAGTCCTGCTCGGTAGCCAGTTCGGCAGCGTCTTCAACTTTGCCATCTACTGCTTTGACCAGCAGCAAGCCGACTGCTAGAACAATCGCACCACACAGAACGAAGATCATTCGGCCCCAGAATGGGTTTGGCAGGGCAAACATCGCCATGACACCAACACCAGCTACAGCAATCAATGAGCCAAGCATACGGCGCTGCTTGTTATCCAGCTTCTTCTGCTCAGTAGACTCTGCCACCAACGGCGTTGATAGGTTATTGAAGAAACGGTCAACATCTTTCTGGCGCTCTTCAGATAGCGGCTTGTAGAACACAGTTGATAGGATGAAGAAGCCAGCAGTGAAGATCAGGTGACCAATCAAGCCGATAGCGACTTTCAAATCAGACCACTCACGGCCAGTTAGCGGCTCAAGATCAAACCAGTTCTGTACCATGTCGGCTGTGATAACGAAACCAACAAAGTAAGAAACGATACCACCGACAACCAGGGTACCCCAGCCAGCCCAGTCCGGTGTTTTCTTGATGAAGAAGCCACAGAATGCAGGGATAGTCATTGGGAAGCCGATCAGCGCACCGACATACATCATGGTGTCGAACAGGCTTAGTCCTTTGAGCGAGTTGATAAATAGGGCAACAAGGATGATCGCGATACCGAAGAAGGTAGACGTCAGTTTAGATACCACCACCAACTCTTTCTCAGGTGCGTTAGGACGCAGGATTGGCTGGTAGAAGTTCTTAACGAAGATACCTGAGTTACGGTTCAGACCCGAGTCCATTGAAGACATGGTCGCGGCAAACATAGCAGAGATCAGAAGACCCACCATACCTGCTGGCATGTATTCTTGTACGAAGTATAGGTAAGCGAAGTCACCGGCCTTAGAACCTGCGTCTGGGTATTGTGCCGCAAGGTCAACACCTTGGCCTGCGATGAACCAAGAAGGCATGAACCAGATCAATGGACCCATAGTCATCAGGATACATGCAAGGAGTGCTGCTTTTTTCGCGTTCTTTGAGTCTTTGGCCGCTAGATAACGGTATGAGTTCAGCATGTTGTTGGTAATACTGAACTGCTTGAAGAAAAGGAAGAATGCCCAGATACCAAAGATGCTTAGGTAGTTAAGGTTGTTACCTGATACGAAAGATGCACCTTCTTCTAGTGGGAAGTTGCTAACGATCTCGCCAACACCGCCGCCCTGGATAACCGCAACGATAGTACAAGTCACCGTTACCGCCATGATGATAACCATCTGCATGAAGTCAGAGGCGATAACCGCCCATGAACCACCGGTTACCGACATCACCAGTACAACCAGACCAGTCAGGATAATTGTCATGGTCATATCAAAGCCGAAGATACCAGAGGCAATGATCGCCAGACCATTTAGCCAGATACCCGCAGTGATCACGCTGTTAGGCATACCCGACCAGGTAAATACCTGCTCGTTATGCTTACCAAAACGCAGGCGAATGGCTTCGATTACGGTTACCACACGCATCTGACGGAACTTCGGTGCGAAGTACAGGTAGTTCATCAGGTAACCGAAGGCGTTAGCCAGGAAGATGATCGCAACAGCGAAACCGTCGTCATACGCTTTACCGGCTGCACCGGTAAATGTCCACGCACTGAACTGGGTCATAAATGCTGAAGCACCTACCATCCACCAAAGCATACTACCTCCCCCCCGGAAGTAATCACTGGTGGTATTGGTAAATGTTCGGAACATCCAACCAATTGCAATTAGAAACAAAAAGTAGATGCCGACGATCATGGTATTTAGATCCATCGTTGAAGTCCTTTTGAGTAGTAATTTGCTTATACTATAAAAACCTCGCCTAATTTCTTGTACTACAATATTCATTAATCGCGATAACGATCACGAATATTTTAGGATAAAAGTAACACAAAACAATAAAATACAATAAAAACAATAAATTAAAAAAACAATAAGCAACAGTTATCGTAGATATAAATATTGACTGAAATCAAAATGTCATACTTTTTTTGATCGGTTTCACGTTTATGACCAAGAGTGAAAATATAAAAACAACTTCTAAAAAAACAATTAAGCCACTGATATTAAAAAGCTTGATTTTTTATTTGTGACACAGGTCACCATAGATCATGATCACAATTAGCGTTTACCCCTGATTGACGATAAAAAACAAAACAATACTATTGTATTACTTTTTCGGGAACGCCCTACAATTCAGGAATAAACACTATGTTCAAACATTCTCCCCTGATGCTTCTTATTGGTTCAGCTCTTATTGCGGGCCAGGTCAGCGCTGCCTCTATCGACTTCCGTCATGAATACCGCGGTAAATCTGAACAGCATTCTAGCCGTGTAAAAATCAACGAAAGCATCGGTGACTTTTACTTCAGTGGTGAACTGAAATTTAAAGGCGCAGATGGCAAGTTCATGGAAGATCTGCAAAACAATGGCTGGGAATTTGACTGGGGATACCGCTTCCGTCTGAACGACAACTGGACTTTGCAACCAGGCATGCCAATTGAAGGCCGCAGCAGCGGTATGACATATAAGCCACAGGTTCGCCTGACTTACGCCTTCGACAGCGTGGAAGGCCTAACATTGAGCGGCCGTTACCGCCATGACTTCCGTACTTACAGCAACGGTGACAGCACAGACAAGCGCCACCGTGTAACCGGTAACGTTGGCTACCGCATTAATGACTGGCAGTTCGGCCTTGAAATGAACTACTACAAAGCAGAAGGTTACGAGCTATACGACGGTAAAGACACCAACTACGAGAACAACATCAGCATCCGTTACCGTCCAGGTGCTTGGAGCCCATATGTTGAGTTCGGTGACGTTAACTACAACCGATCTGATGCAAGCGATACCCGTGAGCTTCGTAGCCGTGTAGGTATTACGTACAGCTTCTAATGGTTCGCTTATAGGATATCGGCTACAGATAGACTGTTTTCTAGCTAAAAATTGCCCCTAGCGGTAAATTTTATTACGATAAAAAGCCGACGAAAGTCGGCTTTTTTGCCTGAAAAATTCAAAACTACTCAAGCTAAAACACTAAATCCAGTATACTGTAGTCATATAGTCATACATATTGTTATTGAACCAAGGATTAACATGTCTTCTAGTTTTACCGCGATTGCGGGATCCAAACGCAGCCTGCATGTGCAGGTAGCCCGCGAAATCGCCCGTCGCATTCTCTCTGGCCAGCTCGCGCAAGGCCAAGTGATCCCTGGAGAAATGACGCTCTGTGAACAATTCGGCATCAGCCGCACCGCCCTGCGTGAAGCTGTTAAGCTTCTGACGTCAAAAGGTCTGCTTGAGTCAAAGCCGAAAATCGGTACCAAGGTTGTTGACCGCCTGAACTGGAACTTCCTTGATCCACAACTTCTAGAATGGATGGAGGGCCTGCAGAACGCGGAAATCTTCTACCATCAGTTCCTTGGCCTGCGTAAAGCCATCGAGCCAGAAGCCTGTGCCCTAGCAGCACGCAATGCCACTGCCGAGCAGCGTATCGAGCTATCAGAGACCTTCCAGCAAATGTGTGAAATTGCGGATGACTTTGACCAAGCACGCTGGGCAGAAGTCGATATGCACTTCCACCGTTTGATTTTCTTCTCAACAGGTAACGACTTCTACCTACCATTCGGCAATGTAATGGCGACGATTTTCATGAGCTTCATTCACCACTCGTCCAAAGATGGTGGCGTTTGTATCAATGAGCACCGTGCAATCTACGATGCCATCATGGCCGGCAATGCTGACAAAGCGCGTTCCGCGTCTCAGTTCCTGCTAAAAGAAGAGAAGCACCGCTTGCCAAGCGAAGTGGCTTAAGCCGCGCTCCTACTTGTACTGTATATATCCAATAGGCACCCTAAGCCGCTTGGATATATACAGTTCTTAATATGCTCGTATTATTCTTTTTTGAGTTTTCACTCCACAAACTTGTCATATCCTTCTGCTAGGCTGACGTAGTCATACTTAAATGGGAGTGGATATGATCCGACAAACCAACATGGATGATGGCCCAGCGATTGGAAAATTGCTGACTCAGCTTGGTTACCAAACCTCACCTGAGATTATCGAGTCAATGCTGGACGACAACAGGCAAACAACCATGGTTTTCGATAGCGAAGACGGGTTACTTGGATTGATAGCCTTGATCATCTTTCCGTATTTTCCTACTGGCGAGCAAATCTGCCGTATCACCGCCCTAGTGACAGAGAAAGACAAGCGAGGCAAAGGCATTGGTTCAACGCTCATTGAAGTGGCCAGAAACCATGCCAAAGAGCATGGCTGCCAGTTATTGGAAGTGACGACATCGCTAAGTCGCTACCAAGCCCAGGAGTTTTATGCCAAGCAAGGATTTGAGAAACGCTCGTTGCGCTATACCCTTGAAGTCTTACAACAACAGTAAAATAAAACCTCGCCCAAGCGAGGTTTTTAATTGAACCGCAAAAATCACTTTCTCTCAATCTTGTGAACGAAACGGCATACCTCGGCATCTTCTGTCATCAGGTCATGGATCTCGACCCGGTAGTCAGGATTAAGTGCTTCACCTGTGTTCTGCTCCATCGCCGCAACCACATGTCGGCAAAAGTCAGCACGGCATTGTTTACTCTCTGTCGCTGCTTTTAATGCGTCACATACCACACAGGCCGTTTCCACTCGTACCGGATGACCGCTTTCAGTGGTTTCCCAATGGCCTTCAACCCCCAGGATCGGATCTTCGTAATCGTGATAACTACCGAGCGATTTCGGATCATTGACATCAATCGCCATTTTCTTTGCCAGATAAGGTGCCCGAGAACGGCCAAACTTGGCAAAGGCCGGGATCCAAAATGACTGCCAGGTTTTAAGGCCACCACGCTCATATTGTCGCACAACCAACTTTATCAGCAGCGCATTACCAGCCTGAAGCACCTTTCTAAGAGGCTTGATATGGTGGGCGAGAATGATCGAATAGTGTAGATAGTAAGCAAAAAGGGTCTTCATAAAAGTGTCCTTTGCAAGGAGTACAGATGCCATAAAGCCCACCCGACTCGGGTGAGCTTGCTATGTCATGAATAGGAGCGAAGGGCCTAGTATTCGCCGGTCAATACAATCGGCAGATCAAGCTTGCCCTCCAGTACCAGTGCGTGTGTCAGGTACCAGTTACGGGTATTGGAAGCTGTCGCGTATTGCGCCTTGCTACGAAGCGCGTCTGCTTTCACCTGCTTGGCTTCGTCACTTCCTGCACGGATTGCATAAGTCGCCAATTGCGCAGACCACTGGTATTCACCCTCTTTATGGGCTTCCTTGGCTTGGCTGATCACTTGATCTACCCCACCCATTGCCTTGACCATACGGCGTGCTTCATCGTTACGCTCCAGCGGGTGCAGGTCGACAGAGTCGTTACCGAACCAGTGCATCGCTTGGTTGTAGTACCGGCGGGTATGGAAGCTCCATTCACCGTAGTTTTGCTCCATGTGCGGCGAGTTAGCCAGTTCTTCAGGGAACGTCACGTTGTATTGGATTTCATCCGGTGACATACCTTTCCCAATGGCCTTTTCGGTTTCAGAAACCAGCAGCTCGATAGACTTCATCTGGGCAGTTAGCTGCTCTTTGAAGATTTCACCAGACACCGGCTTGCCGTGCACTTTCAGGCTATACTCTACATCCTGATCAAGCAGCCACTGGGTTGCCTGGGTCATCAACTCCACTTCACGCCAACGGTCGCCGCGCAAGGTAGAGAAGTTGAACAAGCCATGTGCCCAGTAAGTGTTGTCGATGCTGACCTTCTGCTCTGGCATGTAGATGCTCAGACCATCCAGGGTATCCGAATGACCGGCATGGGTAACAAATTTCACGCCATCGATTTCGAACTCGGTTTCGTCATCGCCCACCAGCTTGGTAGGTGCCATATACCCAGAAATATCAGAGATATCAACATTCACTAGGCCAGTGACCGATGGCGAATCCTGCCCTTCTTTCGGCAGGAAAGTACCTAGCTGGATCTGGGTACGAAGGACACGGGCAGGTGCAGTTGGTGAAGATGCATCTGTCGAAGTCGTCAGTTCGCTCTGATGGTTCTCGTGGGCAACAACAACCGTATCATCGCTAACATTCCATTCGCCGGCACCGAAAATGTAATGCCAGTGGGTATAGATAAAGCCTTTTACTGGCTTGGATGAAACCTTCTCGGGCAGCATCGACATGGCTTTCTGGGCATAAGCGCGGCTAATACCACCGTCGATAACAATAAGGCCGGTTTCACCTTCAATCACATTAATGTTATCCATGCCAAGGCCAGTGACGGACCATACCCCAGGTACGACTTCATAAACAGCTTCAGTGTACTGCTGATCTTTATTGTTCAGGCTTTCAGCGACAATCGCACCGGTTGGGCTCACTACATTTTGAGCATCTACTGACAGTGAGGTGCTGGTAAATGCCGAAGCGGATGTGACGGCTGCAACTAACGCTGCAACACAAGTAAGTTTATACATAGTCTTACCCTTGCATTTTCGAAAAAGTTAATTCACGCAAAGCATATCAACAGGATTCCTTTTCAATATTGCAAAGTACAATTTCCATTCTGATATTTAGTGATACATTTCACTAAAATATTTATTGGTAATTAAATAAGTAAACAATGAAAAAAGACAAGCTATCGTTATTTATAGCCGCGCTATTATTTTCATGCTCAGCTTTAGCATGCCCATTTCATATGAGCATGGAGTACGATGATAACAGTCCGGTGCTTCCCGGTACGATGCAATTGGTGCTAGCGGGTATGTACGCCGAACAAACCGGGATTATCTACCCAGTGGTTACATTAGAGGGGATACCCGCCTTTCAGAGGGCATCTTGGTGGTTAAACTTATTTTCAAGAAAAATTGAAAAACAGGGCGTTAGTGATGTTTACATCCTGCTAGCAGACGTACCAATGTGGTCCAGTTACGGTATTAACAACGAGGGGAGGCTCGAGGTCGATATCAATCCGCCAGCGGATTATGCCAACACAATTATGCTCACCCATGTCGGTCTACAAGCTATCATCGAAGGCAATATTTCAATGCAGGAAGCATTCGACAATAATATTGTCCTTATTCACCAAGACCAAAACAAAATAAAAGAAAAATTAATTACTCGTTAAGTTCGGATTCAACTAATGTCACAGAGCCATAAGTATTCACAATCCTTTTTCCTTTTTCTAATTCATTCAGCGACCGGTGTATCTTATATTTACTGACACCCAAATAATGAGCCAGTTTTTCAGCCGTGATATCAACATTGTTATTTTCATCTTTTAATAAAAACAAGCGGTGAATAATTCTTTCTTTGAGAGGAAGAAGCATCGCGGCCCGATACGCTTTTTCTGCCAACCTGAACAATGCTGCTGCAGAGTGGGCCACCAGTCTCATGGTTTCGGCATCTAAAACCGGATCACTTCGCAACATACGATATGGCAAGAACAGCACAGTACATGGCTGAATCGCTATCACATCAACAGGTGAAGCTTTGCCATCAATATATCGAGGGCCATTGAGCAAACTACCGGGGCTAAACCGCTCGGCAATAATCGTATCACCTTCAAAAGACGTTATATGGACCTCGGCATCGCCAGACGCCAAGTACCCCAAACGCTGGGTTGTTTCTTCTTGGAAGACGATGATCTCACCAGCCTCGAAGCGCTTTGCCACCGCGTTTTTCATAAATGCTTGATACAAATGCGGGTAGTTCTGCTCGGAAAGCATCGAAGTGAAATGCTCCAGTTCCGCTCTGTTTTCATGCTGCATGACACATTGCCCAACTCAAAATCGCCACCTTATACCGATAGTAGCAAACAATACTGTCCCGCTTAATGCAAAGAGGAACTCGCTACCAGGCTATGTTCGTGTTCTGCCGAAAAAGAAATGCAGTTCTTTTCCACTCGCAGTACCCCTTTTTTCTGAAGATCTTTGACCACTTTCGCCACGGTGTTGCGTGATATCACCATCAAGGAAGCAATATGGCGGAAATTCAGGTAGACCCGATTATCCGGGTTCAAATTTGCAAGGTGCTGCAAACACATAAGGATTTTTTGTTCCGGGTTCTTCTCCGAATGAATGTAATTAATGCTGGTCACGGTATAGAGTTTGAGAGAAATCGACTTGAGCACAAATCGCGAGAAAGCCAAAGATGTGTTTATCAACTCCCTGGCACGGGAAATAGGGATCGACAGTACGGTGACATCCGTCAATGCTTTCAGAGATTCCAGACGGGGCTGCGGGTTCAACAGATACATGTCATTCACTAGGATCCCAGCGGAGAAAACGGCGTAGAAGTAATCGTCTTTTGATTCGAATGGGGCTTGCAGCGCAATAATCCCATCTATGGGTAAATAAAGTGCCTCGGGATACTCATTTTGAAATCCAAGATACTTGCCTCGCTGTAAGGTCCGGAACGTCCCAGCCTGTATCAGTAGCGCTGTAAGGTCGTCAGAAAGGCCATATATCTGTTGCAGTGCTTGTCTCATCTGTCTTTGCTTCACCCTGTACCATTTGCCTCCTTGCTGTCACCGTTAACGGCCATCCCACCGTTAAAATGACAATATTATCAATGCGTATTTTACGCAAAATGGCACCTTGCAATTTTACCCTTGAAAAATGCCCATGATGTGACGGTTGACCGGCAATGAATTTGTAACGAATCATAACCCGTGTGCCCCAGCCCGCTTGCAAATGATTTGCAAATAAATGGCACCGAGCTCAATGTATAGAAAAACTTACAATTAAGACCAATAAGTTATACTAAACGCACATTATGATGCCTTCTCCACAATACACGCAGATAATTGGAGAAGATTCATCATGCTCAGCTCAATCAAAGGTCAAACGGTCACCATCACTGGGGGAAGCAAGGGGATCGGCAAAGGCATCGCCCGTGTTTTTGCTCGCCAAGGTGCCAATGTTGTTATCGTTGCCCGTGGTGAAGAGTCCGCTCAACAAGCCACATCAGAACTGCTTGATCTGGGATTCAATGCTGAATACCTGTTAGCAGATGTCAGCAACTGGCAAGATATGCAGCGCATGGCTGAATCTGTCAGGGAAAAATATGGCCGTATCGATATTTTGTGTGCCAATGCCGGGATCTTCCCGCAAGCTAGCCTGAGCGAGATGGATCCGGAGAATTGGGATCAGGTTATGGATACCAACCTAAAAAGCCTCTTCCTTAGCGTCAAAGCGGTTACACCATTCATGAAGGAGCAAGGTAAGGGCCGGATCATCGTTACCTCATCCATTACCGGCCCAATTACTGGCTTTCCGGGTTGGTCTCACTATGGTGCCTCCAAGGCGGGGCAATTAGGCTTTGTTAAAACCGCAGCTATCGAATTAGCGCGCGCTGGCATTACCATCAATGCCGTTATGCCAGGAAACATCTATACCGAAGGACTGCAAGATCTCGGTCAAGACTACCTAAACACCATGGCAGCATCCATCCCGCTTAACCGCTTGGGGGATGTCGAGGATATCGGAAATACAGCTCTGTTCTTTGCCTCCGACGAAGCCGGCTATATCACCGGGCAAACCCTAGTCGTCGATGGCGGACAGATCCTGCCAGAGTCATTGGAAGCGTTGGAAGGGCTTTAACTGAACGAACAGCGCCTGCACTGGCGCTGTTCAGTACATTCGATTAGCTATCTTAGCCTCGCTAGTCAGCCTTCTTCCTAGGAGGCTTTTCTGGCATTTCAGCTTTCGTGATCACACCGTCGCCATCGACATCAATGGTATCAAAGTGATCGGCCAAGGGGCCTTTCACCTCATCCCGTGACAACACACCATCACCATTGGTATCAAGATCATCAAACGATGGTTTCTTCTTGCCATGGTGCTCAGCAAAGGCTGCAAAAGACAGAAGCGATAACATCATTGCATATAATATCGATTTCATCGTCATACCCCATTTGAACAATATCAGGGTAAGGATAGGTGATAGACTCTTCAACGTATGCCTGAATTACGCCTTATTGTCCTCTTATAGCAACCACAAACCATATAAATCATTTATTTTCCGAAAAAGATCGCCTTAATTCAAAATTAGACTTTACCTTTATTTAACATCTCTTCATATTAAAGGACGTGTGAGTAAAAATAACCCGTCAGTTATTAAGCACTAAACACTTGGAGAGAATATGGAAGTTCTAAATCAGCTTTACCCCTCTGACAAGCAGATGGAGAGACTCAATAATGAGCCTGAAAGTGGTGAAATTCATCTGCTTAATTTATTCCGGTTCAAAGAAACAGCCGTTTATCCCGATGGTCGTGAATCAACATTAACCGGCAAGGAGGCTTATCAACTGTATGGCAAGCCGATGCTGGAAGTGCTCGATAAATATGGTGCAGAGGTGGTTTTCTACTCAGAAATAACCGGACTTATAATAGGGGAAGTCGACGAACTGTGGGATGCATTTGTTATTGTTAAGTACCCTTCCCGCCAAGCATTGCTGGATATGACATCTTCAGAAGAATTCAAAGCTCTGAGTATTCACCGCGAAGCCGGACTTGAAGGCCAACTCAATATTGAAACCAGTATTCCCTAGAAAAAGGTATTTCTTAGCGCCAAACAATTAGCGATAAAGTATCTCCAAGGAAAAAGCCA